>CAYJBL010000059.1:0-9442 GCA_964368115.1 uncultured Bacteroidales bacterium | reverse complement strand
TGTCGCTATTTGGGTAAAAATAGATTCTAAAGGCCCAGTGTTTTTCTTGCAAATACGAGTAGGCAAGAATAATAAAGACTTTAGAATATTCAAATTTCGTTCTATGCGTGTAGGGGCAGATAAAGGAAGTTTATTAACAATAGGAGGAAGAGATCCTAGAATAACAAAATCAGGATATTTTATTAGAAAGTACAAGATTGACGAATTGCCTCAATTAATAAATGTTTTAGTAGGTGATATGAGCCTTGTTGGACCGCGACCTGAAGTACGTAAATATGTTGATATGTATAACGACGAACAAAAAAAAGTGCTAAATGTTCGTCCAGGAATAACTGACGTAGCTTCGATAAAATATAGAAATGAAAATGAAATATTGAGCAAGCAAGAAGATCCTGAAAAGTATTATATAGAGCATATTATGGAGGATAAAATTAAACTTAATCTAGATTATATCAATCAACGGTCGTTTTTTAAAGATATTGGCGTAATTATAGCAACAATAATACGTTAAGTAAACATATTTTTTTTACTTTTGCAGTCGAAAATAACTTATTTTATGACAAATAAAGATACAGAAAAAGAGATAGATATTTTACAAGCAATAACCCATTTCTGGAAACGAAGAAGATTTATATATGTATCAATATTTGTAGGTATAATCGTAGGTATTGTCATTTCAATATCAACACCAAAAGAATATGTTTCTATTGCAAAGCTAGCCCCAGAATATCATTCAGGACTGGCAAACTATGGAAGTTTATCGGCAACAAATATCAATATTGGAAATGTCGGGCTGCAGAATGACGTGTCGTTGGTGAATTTGTATGCAGATGTTGCATCAAGTTTTCCATTCCTTATCAAATTATTACCAGAAGAAGTCACAACAGAAGATAATATAAGTTTAAATTTTTATGACTATATGTGTGAACATCAAGAAATTGCTTGGTGGAATCATATACTAGCTTTACCTTCTAAATTATTAAGATCAATAACAGAAAAGGAAGTAAAGTCACAAGTGCAAATAGATGAAAATCAAGATAGTACTTGTAATAGATTTAACATATCGACAATTACACCAGAGCAGCATGTAGTTGTTGAAATACTTAAATCAAGAGTGATAGTTTTGGTTGATGTTCAAACAATGGTACTTTTTGTAAAAGTGAAGATGCAGGACCCTTATGTTGCGACAAAAATTGCACAGATTACGACCGAAAATCTACAAGAATATATTTATAATTATAGGACTCAAAAAATTAAAAGTGATTTAGCATATTCTCAAAAAGCTTTTGATGAGGCAAAGTTAAAATATGAAAGTGCTCAAAAGACTTATGCAGAGTATATCAGAAGTAATTATAATGCTACATCTGCAAAAATAAAAATCGAAGAAGAAAGATTAGAAAAAGAAATGAACTTAGTGTTTGATGTATACTCAAATCTAGCTAAAAAATTGGAAGAAACTAAATTAAGAATGCAAGAAGAGACAATAAAATATGAAATTTTAGAGCCAGCACTTCGTCCAATAAAAAGCATAGGAATAGGTGCCATGATAATAATCTTTATTTCAGTTTGTCTATTTGGTTTTGGAAGTGTAGTGTATATATCTATTAAGGATAAATTAATATGCTTTCAATCGTCTGAAAAATAAGTAGATTATTAAAAAAGATAGACAAAATTAATCTGTTGGCATAATAATTGATTAAGTCCTCTATCGTCGCAATTGTTTGCGACGAATTCAGTAAAATATTAATAAAAAGAATATGATGAAATTTAAATTTCTATGCGTAATAGCAGTAGGGGTATTATTTGTGTCGTGTAAGCAAGAAACTAAACAAGAAATGCCAAAAGCAGAACATCAAACAATGGTTGTAGAGACTGCTAGCAGGAAAGTTTTTGATGAGTATAGTGCGAAAATTTATAGTGACGATTATGTTGAAATTCGTCCTCAAGTGGCAGGAACAATAACAAAAATTTTAGTAGATGATGGACAAACAGTGAAAAAAGGACAAACCTTGTTTATCATTGATCAGGTTCCGTATATTGCCGCGCTTGAAACTGCAAAAGCAAATACGAAAAGTGCAGAAGTAAGAGTAGAAACTGCAAAATTAAAGCTAAATAGTAGTGAAGAACTACATAAGGCGAATGTAGTTTCTGATTATGATTTGCAAACGTCTCAAAATTCCTTAGCAGAGGCAAACGCTGCGCTTGCAGTTGCAAAAGCTCAAGAATTAACAGCTAGAAATAATTTATCGTATACCGAAATTAAAAGTCCATATAGTGGTGTCGCAAGTATTGTACCTTATAATGTTGGGGCTTTAGTGAATAGCAGTATTGCAGAGCCATTAGTGACGATATCGTCTCTTGATAAGATGTTTGCACGATTTTCATTAAGTGAAACAGAAATGTTAGGCATTACAAGAAATTATGGAACAACAAAAGAAGCTATTGCAGAAATCCCACCAGTATCATTAATATTAAGTGATGGAAAAAAATATAATATAGAAGGAAAAATAGATGCAATAAGTGGAGTTGTTGATAGAACAACTGGTGCCGTAATGTTTAGAGCAGTCTTTGAAAACCCAAATGGTATTTTACGTGATGGAGGTGTTGCACGTGTAATTATCGAAAACGAAAAGGAAAATGTCATTGTGATTCCTAAAGAAGCAAGTTTTGAAATACAAAACAAAGTATTTGCATATAAGGTAGTGGATGGAAAAGCTGCTTCTGCTTTAATAAGTGTAGAACCATTAAATGATGGGCGAGAGTATATTGTGAATAGTGGCTTAGAAGTAGGGGACGAAATTATTGCAAAGGGAGCAGGTTTAGTACGAGAAGGAATGCAAATAAATAAAGTTGTAGCAAAAGACGCTAAACAAGAAAAGAGTAATAATACAATTGAAAAATAGATAATTAATTATGAATTTAAAAAGATTTATTGATCGCCCGATACTTTCGAGTGTAATTTCAATTGTAATGTTATTTATTGGGGTAATAGCTCTTTTTCTATTGCCAGTTGAGCAATTCCCAGAAATAGCACCACCAACAATTAGTGTACAAGCAAATTATACTGGTGCAAATGCAGAAACAGTACAAAAAAGTGTTGTTGCACCTCTGGAAGAGGCAATAAACGGAGTAGAGGATATGGATTATATGGTTTCCTCTGCTACCAATAGTGGTTCGGCAAGCATTACTGTATATTTTAAACAAGGAACTGACCCAAGTATGGCTACAGTTAATGTGCAAAATCGTATTGCCACTGCACAGGGTTTATTGCCCGCTGAAGTAACGCGCTCTGGGGTTAACGTAAAAAAACGTTTGTCAAGTAATATTAAAATATTAGGACTTTATTCTCCAGATGGCTCTTTCGAAAAAGAGTTTATTGATAATTATATGAAGATTAACATTGAACCTCAATTATCTCGCGTTTCTGGTGTAGGAGAAGTGAATGTAATGGGTGGAGATTATGCTCTTCGTATATGGTTAGACCCAGTAAAAATGGCAAATTACAATTTAGTGCCATCAGATATTACTGCAGTATTGTCGGAGCAAAATGTTGAGTATGCAACAGGAACTTTAGGAGCAGATAGTAAAACCACTTTTCAATATGTTTTAAAATATAGAGGCCGTTATGATAATGAAAAAGGCTACGAAGATATGGTTATTAAGTCATTACCAGATGGGGAACTTCTTCGTTTAGGTGAAGTGGCAGATATTGAAATTGGGGCATTATCGTATAGCTTCGATACAGAGGTTAATGGTCATACTGGCTGTGTAGCTATGATTTCACAAACTTCAGGCTCAAATGCAAATCAAATAATATTAGATATAGATAAATTAACAGAGAAAATAAGGTCTGAACTGCCAAAAGGCTTGGAACTTGTAGATGTGATGAGTACAAAAGATTTCCTTGATGCTTCGTTTAAAAATGTATTTATTACTCTTGTACAAGCGATATTACTTGTGATTCTTGTTGTATATATTTTTATTCAAAGTTTTAAGTCTACGATTATTCCAAGTATCTCAATAATTGTGGCTTTGGTTGGAACCTTTGCATTTATTTATGCAATGGGTTTTAGTTTGAATCTTCTTACGCTTTTCGCTCTGGTTTTAGTAATTGGTACTGTAGTAGACGATGCAATTGTTGTTGTCGAAGCTGTCCAAGCCAAGTTTGAACAAGGATATAAATCAGCTTACCATGCTTCAGTTGACGCAATGAAAGGTATTAGTGGTGCACTTATTACAACAACTGTAGTGTTTATGGCGGTTTTTATTCCGGTTAGTTTTATGAGTGGTACGACGGGAACATTCTATACGCAATTTGGTATTACAATGGCTATTGCAGTTGCTTTGTCAACGCTAAATGCTCTTACATTAAGCCCTGCTTTATGTGCTATTCTTATGACTCCGCACCAAACAGCTGAGGATGGAAAAAAATTAAGTTTCTCATCACGTTTTCATATTGCTTTTGAAACTTCGTTTAATAAATTAATAGTGAAATATAAAACGATAGTTCTATTCTTTATAAAACGAAAATGGATAACAGTTTTGCTTCTTGCAGCAACTTTAGGAGGTTTATATCATTTGGCAACAACAACAAAAACAGCTCTTGTTCCTGATGAAGATATGGGGATATTGTTTGTAAACGTAGTCGCTCCTCCAGGGAGTTCATTAGAGCAAACAAAACAAGCATTAAGTGAAGTAGAGGTTGCGATAAAAGAAATTGACGAAGTAAGCATATATAATAGAATAGCAGGATTTGGCTTTTTAGGGGGTCAAGGTGCTTCAAACGGAACATATATTATTAAGTTAAAAGATTGGTCTGAACGTACGGAAATACAAAGTCAAGTTAAAGGAATACAAGCAAGGTTGAATGCAAAACTAGTTAATGTTACATCTGCTTCAGTACTTGTTATGGCTCCACCTATGATTTCAGGTTATGGTGTAGGAAATGGCTTTGAAGTACACGTTCAAGATAAACGTGGAGGTACAGTAGAAGAACTGTATAATGTGACACAGCAATTTAGTATGGCGCTTATGCAACGTCCAGAAGTGTCACGCGCGTTCTCTACTTTTAATCCTCGCTTCCCTCAATATTTAGTAGACGTAGATGCCGCGGTTTGTAAACGTAATGGAATATCACCTGTCGAAGTATTAGGAACATTGTCAGGATATATTGGAGGTAATTATGTGTCGAATATGAATAAATTTTCACGTCTTTATCGTGTTATGATTCAAGCCCCAATAGAAGATAGAATAGATGAAAAATCCTTAGATAAAATATATGTAAGAAATTCGGCAGGCGAAATGTCGCCAATTACTCAGTACGTAAAATTAACAAAAGTATATGGTGCCGAAAATCTAACGCGTTTTAATATGTTTAATTCTATATCAATAAATGGCTCTATTGCTGATGGATATAGTGCAGGACAAGCTATTGAAGTTGTTGAAGAGCTTGCAAAAACGACTCTTCCGACAGGTTATGGGATTGAGTTTGGTGGAATGTCTCGCGAGGAAGCATCTATGGGAAATACTCAAATATTAATCTTTGCAATTTGTTTTGTTTTTGTGTACTTAATATTATGTGCATTATATGAAAGCTTCTTAATTCCTCTTGCTGTTATTATTTCGGTACCATTTGGGATTTTTGGAAGTTTCTTGTTCGCTCAAATATTCGGATTAACAAATGATATTTACATGCAAACAGCACTTATTATGTTAATTGGTTTGCTTGCCAAAACAGCAATCTTACTTACTGAGTTTGCATCGGAACTAAGAGCCTCAGGTTTATCAATAACACAAGCTGCCTTAACAGCAGCACAGCAGCGTCTACGCCCTATTTTAATGACATCACTAACAATGATTATTGGTATGATTCCACTAGCAACGGCATCAGGTGTTGGCGCAAATGGAAATATTTCTTTGGGGATTTCTATTATCGGAGGAATGATTGTAGGTACTATTGCACTTGTGTTTATTGTTCCTGTCTTGTTCATAATATTTCAAACTATTCAAGAAAAACTTATGCCAAAGCGTGAAGTAAGTGAAGTAATTTAAAAAACAGAAAACATGAAAATAACTAAGCATATCATTTTAATTTCAATAATTGCACTTTTGTTATCTGGATGTGGAATATACAGCGATTATCAAAAAGCAGAAGAATTACCAACTGGTGATACAAATTTATATCGAAATATTAATTCAAATGACACTTTATCTCTTGCTTCGGTATCATGGAGGGAGTTATTCGTAGATCAACATCTCCAGACTCTTATTGATGAAGGTCTTAGAAATAATGTGAATTTAAATATAACTAGAATGCGTGTTGATGATGCAGAAGCATCTTTAAAGGCTGCAAAGCAAGCATATTTACCATCGCTAAATTTAGCACCACAAGCAACAATCTCTGGTACAAGTGGAAATACAACACCACTAGCTTATAATATTCCTTTGCAAGCAAGCTGGGAGGTAGATATTTTTGGGAAATTGCGAAATAGTAAGGAGAAAGCAAAAGCATCTTTGGAGCAAAGCAAAGCGTACGAGCAAGCTGTGCAAACGCAGCTAATTGCGACAATAGCAAATACATATTATACGCTTTTATCATTGGATAAACAGTTAGAATTAAGCCTAAAAACTTTAGATAATTGGAACGAAAATATTCGTGTATTGGAAGCTCTAAAACTAAGCGGTAAAGTTACAGAAACATCAATTTTACAGGCAAAAGCAAATAAATTATCATTAGAGGCAAATATTGTATCGATAAAAACACAAATAGAGGAGATGGAAAATACAATCTCAGCGATTTTGAGCAAACCGTCGGCAGCTATTGAAAGAGGAAGTTTAGACGAACAAGAATTTCCAGCAGAGATGTCAGTAGGCGTTCCTTTACAGTTATTATCAAATCGTCCTGATGTATATCAAGCAGAATATTATTTAGCTCAAATGTTTTATGCTACAAATGAAGCTAGAGCAGCTTTTTATCCATCTGTTACAATTAGTGCAACAGGCTCATGGACAAACAATCTAGGTGGAGTAATTACAAATCCTGGTGGTTGGCTTATTAATGGTGTTGCGTCTGCTTTGCAACCAGTATTTAACCGCGGAAGTTTAAAAGCAAGACTTAAAATAAGTGAATCGCAACAAGAGCAAGCACTTTTACAATATAAACAAACAATTTTAGATGCTGCTAATGAAGTAAATAGTAGCATGCTGCAATGGCAAGCAGCAAAAAGGAGATTAGAATTCAATGCAGAGCAAATACTGGAATTAGAAAAAGTGTTGAGCAATACAGAGCTACTTTTAGAGTATTCAAATATTAATTATTTAGAAGTTCTTACAGCTCAAAACTCCTTACTTCAAGCTCAATTATCAGAAGCTACCGATAGATTTAATGAAATACAAAGTGTAATAAATTTATATCGCGCACTCGGCGGCGGAAAACAATAAAAAAAAGGTGGCTGTTTATTGGCCACCTTTTTTTATGGTTTATTCCTCTTTATCCTTTTTTGAGAATAAATTATTGAAGAAATTCTTTATGCGATCAAGCGTTTTTATTTCTTTTTCGGGATTGCTTATTGTTTCTTGTGAATTATTTGTGTTCACAGCTAAAGTGTCCGAAATAGGATAATCTTTTTGTAAATCTACATTATCTTCTAAATTTGGAGTACTAGAATTATTATGTAAGGCTTTTACTCTTATTGTTTGTGTCCTTACAATTCCTAAAGTTATACCAGAAATAAAATAATCTATAAATCTGATTTTTGTTCGTATTTGAAATGGTGTAGCTACACTAGTTCTTCCAATAGGTAAAAGTCCCCAAAATAAATATATTTGTTTAGCTTTAGAATAATTATATGTTTTTGCTCCTTTATTCTTTTCTGCTGCTTCAAATCCATTTACATTTGTGCGCGTAGCCATACATGAAGAAAGTAGCATTAATGATAATGTAACAAATATTATTATTGATAATCTCATTGAAATAAAGTTATCTATTATGGGAAAACAAAACTAAGTTCTTCTCCAGCTGATAATGTAAATGTATCGCCACCAGTAGTAGGATATATAGCATAGCCAGAAACTTGTTCATAATCAAATGAATAAAATCCTGCCTCCAAAGTGTATTCTACATACGTATTTCCGTTTAATGTGCCTTGAAGAGCATCGTTTATCCACAAATAGTATGGATTACTTGATGTATTAGTAAATCTTACTTTTCCTGTTGTTGCATCCCAAACTGCGTACAAGGTTCTATCTGAGTAAGCTGTATAGCTTTCTTCATCTTCGTACAAAGCATAACTTGAAGACGCAGACGTTGCCCAGCCTTCGAATACATATCCAGTGCGAGTGAAAGTATTAGCATCTAAATTTTGAGCTACTCCTTCTTCAAATTCTTGAGTTGGCATCCAACCTGCACCGCCATTTGCATCAAATGTAATTAGATATGTTTCATTTTCTGACCCTTGATTTGGTAATAAAGAAAGTACACCTTCATATTTTCCGATAATCTCTTTATTATCATCAGTTGTTAGATTAAAGCTAATAGTGTATTTTTCTCCATCTTTTGCAATATTAACTTTGCCACCAACAGCTGAAAGCCATAGTCCTTCACTAGATTGAGAGTCTGCGTTGATTCCTACTTCAGCAGTGCCAAACGAAAAGGCATTATTCTCGCTAGAATAATTGTATTCGCCAACAATTAACCCAGAACTTGAAGATGTAAATAATTCAAGATAAACAACTTCACCTGTTCCTGAGAATTCTTCGCTACTTTGAACATACTTAATATCTTCGGATACAATGTATATATCAAAATTATGAACACCATTGTTTACTCCCCAATATTGAGAATATGCACTACTTAAAACGTAGTCAACTCCATCATTTGTGAAATAACTTTGCGGTTTTGGGTCTGGTGTAGGTGTTGGTTCTGGATCATCTTTTTTACATGAAGAAAAAACTACTGCTACCACTAATAAAATCGCAGATACTGCGAATAATTTGAATTTTGTCATATTATTTTTTATATTTATTTTTCTATGTCCCAGTAGATTTCATTTTATAATAATTTTTGATTTTGTACATAAAAAAACGTGGGACAATACCTTTATTTGTTTATTGAGGTCTTAGACTACCTTTGCAACCAAATAAATGAATAAAGCCCACGATTGCTCGTGAGCGTTTATACTTTATCCTTGGTTGCTTCTGAAATTGTCTAAGTTTCAATAAACAAGTAATAAAGCTAACGCTTTTTATGTTTTCGTGTTTTGTAACACTGTAAAGTTCGTTTAGATTTTCGTTTATTTATCCATAGGCATTATTTTTTTGATTAGAACGAAAATACATAAAAAATATGTAATTGCAAATTTTTGCAAAAAAATAGCCGAAACTAATTTCGGCTATTAAATATGTTTGTTTACTATTTTATTATGCTTGGTCTGGTAGAGAAATT
>CAYJBL010000058.1:6464-9684 GCA_964368115.1 uncultured Bacteroidales bacterium | reverse complement strand
TTTGCAAAATAAATTGTCCCTACTGGCGGAAATAAATATATACAAGTCCATAAGTCTTAGTTTAATAGCTACATGGTTTGATAGGCATGGTAAATATCAAGATATGAATGGTGATACAAAAACCTATAATCCTACTTGGCTTGTGGACGCTCGGATAAATTGGAAATTACGAGATTTTGATTTTTTTGTTGACGTAACAAATTTATTAGATGCAGAATATTTCGATTTTGGTGGATTAACACAAGCGGGCACCTGGGTGATTGGTGGTTTTTCGTTTACAATTAAATAAATTCAATATAGAATAGGCACCTAAAGATTTGTTTTTAGGTGCCTATCAATTATTATTCAGTTAAATTTATCGCGTAATGGGCAACTTCTCCACTTGGGTATATTCCAGCAATAAACAAAACACGATCTTGTGGGCTACTCGATTTTGCAATTTCATAAACTTCTAGAAGTTTCTCTTTCGAATCAATAGGAATATTATTTGCTTTAACAATAATAAATCCTGAGTCAATGCCAGCCTTTTTTATTAAGCTATTCGGTTTGATAGTAGCGATTTGTAAACCATAGCGTAAGCCTAAATTTCTTTTTAATTTTTCAGGAACATCTTGATATACTGCACCTAATTTGGCCAAATCAATGTCTTTAGATATGATTTCTGTTGTACCAATACGATTTTTTAATTCAACATTGAAGATTTTTAAATCTCCATTGCGAAATCCTTCAATTGTAATTTTATCGCCAGGTGTGTATCTCGCTATTTGTTCCTGTAATTCTGTAGGATTATTAACTTCGACATTATTAATTTTGAGAATAATATCGTTAATCTCGATCCCTGCAATTGCTGCAGCTCCCATTTCCTCAACGTATGTAATTAATACGCCGTCCAAAGATTTAATATTGTTTTGTTTCGCGTATTCGCTTGATATTTCGCTAATACCAACGCCAAGGACAGCGCGCTGTACAGCACCATATTGTTTTAGGTCGTTTACTACTTTTTTTACAATACTAGTTGGAACTGCAAACGAATATCCAGAATATGATCCTGTTTGAGAAGCAATTGCTGTATTTATTCCAACAAGCTCGCCTTTGGTATTTACCAGAGCTCCTCCGCTATTACCAGGGTTTACTGCCGCATCGGTTTGGATAAATGATTCTATTTTCATCGCACCATCAATGATATTAATATTACGTGCCTTTGCACTAACGATGCCAGCTGTAACTGTAGATGTTAAACTAAGAGGATTTCCAATAGCCAAAACCCATTCTCCAACTTTTAAATCGTCAGAATTACCAATAACTATAATCGGTAGGTTTTCGGCGTCAATCTTTAATAAGGCAATATCTGTATTTGGGTCTGTTCCAATTAATTTTGCTTTAAATGTTCGTTTGTCATTCAATATAACCTCAATCTCTGTAGAATTATCAATAACATGATTGTTTGTTACTATATAGCCGTCATTAGAAATAATTACTCCAGAGCCAGAGCCTTGTTCTTGTGGTATCTTTTGTTGAGGGCCTTGTGGACGACCAAAGAAAAATTCATACAGTGGATCTATAGAATAAGACGCTTGGCGTGAAGGATATTTTGTTTTGACGTGAACAACTGCATTTACCGATAATTCGGCCGCAACTGTGAAATCAGTGTCAATGGCAGGATTTACATAGTTTAGCTTTTCATAACCTAGAGGTGTCGCGATAGTATCGCTCAACAGGGTAATTGTTTGTTGAGATTTATTGTTTGCAAGGTGCTGGGTTATTAATGTAGTAGAAACACTCAGTAAAATTACTGCGATTAGCAGAAAAATGTTTTTTGACTTCATATTTGTTTTTCTATTAAAATAAATAATAATTACTATGCTTTGCTTTTTTGCGAAATTCCGCAATTTAAAAACGGAAATTGTTGAAATTTATTTTAACTGCCATAAATAATTTACTAAGATAAGATCATGTTTTACTCTTGATTTATGACACATATTAATTATATATATAGTCGCGATATTAATTTTATTAAGGATTATTTTTTTAAATATTGAACTTGTGAAAATTCAATGTTATATCGATAGAAAATAAAGAGAAGAGAAATATTTAGATAAGCACTAACTTCAAATAGTAAGTGCAAAAAATGGAATTGTATAACTGAGGCTTTTTAATTTTATTATTTTTGCATCAATAAATATTTAAAATTATGTTTTCAGGAATAGTTGAAGAAACAGCAAAAGTTGTAAAAATAGAAAAAGACCAAACAAATGTGCATTTTTATTTACAGTGTTCGTTTGGAAACGAGTTGAAAATAGACCAAAGTGTGGCTCATAATGGCGTTTGTCTTACTGTTGTAGAAGTTAATCATACAGAAAAAATATACAAAGTAACAGCAGTGCAAGAGACTTTAGATAAATCTAATTTAGGTTTATTAAATATAGGTGATGAAGTAAATGTAGAGCGAAGTATGACAATGGACAAGCTTCTTGATGGTCACATGGTACAAGGCCATGTAGATCAAACAGCAGAGTGTGTCGAGGTTAAAGAAGTTGACGGAAGTTGGTATTTTACATTCAAATATGATACATCTAAAGGTAATATCACAGTAGAGAAAGGTTCCGTATCTGTAAATGGCGTTAGTTTAACTGTTGTAAATTCTCGTGACGATAGATTTTCGGTTGCAATAATCCCTTTTACATATAATTTAACAAATTTCCACAATTTTAAAGAAGGAACAATCGTTAATTTAGAGTTTGATATAATTGGAAAATATATTCAGAAAATTATGTCGGCTTATTTAGAAAACACAAATAAAAATTAGATTTTTGATAAATAATAAAATATATATCGAAACATATGGATGTCAGATGAATGTTGCAGATTCAGAAATTGTAGAATCTGTAATGCATTCGAAAGATTATGTATCTGTGTCGGAACCAGAGCAAGCAGACATTATTATTATTAATACTTGCTCGGTGCGTGATAATGCAGAGCAAAAAATATGGAATAGGTTGGACCATTTAAAAGGTCAGAAACGCAGAAAAAATACACTCAAAGTTGGAATTATTGGCTGTATGGCTCAACGAATTTCAGATAAATTGTTGGAGCATGAGGCAGTAGATTTTGTTGCAGGACCAGATGCATATCGAAATATTCCTGATTTAGTAAATGAGGTTGATATTAGTTTAAATACTATAAATGTAGATTTTGATACAAATGAAACTTATTCGGGAAT
>CAYJBL010000058.1:0-6454 GCA_964368115.1 uncultured Bacteroidales bacterium | reverse complement strand
TAATGCTATTAGTGGATTTATTAGCATAATGCGAGGCTGTAATAATTTTTGTACCTATTGTATTGTGCCATACACTCGAGGCCGCGAACGTAGTAGTTCTTATATTGATATTCTTAACGAAATAAAAGATTTACAAGAAAAAGGATATAAAGAAGTTACACTGTTAGGGCAAAATGTAAACTCATATTATTATCAAGATGAAACACAGACTGTTGACTTTCCTACCTTAATAAAAATGATTGCAGAATTTGCCCCAAATATGAGAATTAGATTTACGACTTCGCATCCTAAAGATATTTCTGACGGATTGATCGAAGCAATTGCAAAATATGATAATATTTGTAGCCACATTCACTTACCGTTTCAATCAGGAAGCAATGCCGTATTAAGTGCAATGAATAGGAAATATACTCGTGAATGGTATTTTGAACGAATAGAAAAAATTAAAACTCTAATCCCAAATTGTGGATTGTCATCGGATATATTTTGTGGCTTTTCTGGGGAGTCGCGCGAAGACTTTGAACAAACGCTTGATTTAATGCGAAAAGTACGTTTCGATTCAGCCTTTATGTTTAAGTATTCGGAACGCCCAGGAACGGTAGCTGCAAAAACACTTGAAGATAACGTGTCGGAAGAGGACAAAACAAGCAGGTTACAAGAAATGATTAATTTGCAAAATAATATCTCCCTAGAAAATAATCTCTCAGATGTGGGAAAGGTATTTGAAGTTCTAGCTGAAGGATATTCAAAAAGATCTAATAAAATGCTTTTTGGCAGAACGCATCAAAATAAATTTGTTGTTTTTCCAGCAGAAAATGCAAAACGAGGAGATTTAGTAAATGTGGAAATAGTAGAAGCAAGTTCGGCTACGCTTAAAGGTAAACAAATATGTAACTTATGAGTCAAATAGAAGAATTTAGAAAATATCGTTCACAGATGAACGAAAAACTTTTAGAGAAAAATAATAAGATTATTAAACGAGTATATAGTCTTGATACTCTGACTTATGAAAATTCTGCTCTGGATTCAAAAACTAAAGAAATGTTAGGGCTAGTATCATCGATGGTTTTAAGATGTGATGATTGTATAAAATATCACCTTGAGACTTGTCACAAATTAGGCGTAACTACAGACGAGATTATGGACATATTTGGTGTCGCAAATGTAGTAGGAGGCACAATTGTTATCCCTCATACTCGAAGAGCAATCGAATATTGGGATATTTTGCAAGAAGAAAGTGAAAATAATAAGATGTAATATGTTGTTTACAAACGTATTTATATAGAGAATAAAAACTAAAATTAAAATTATATTATTTATTTGGAAAAAATAAATATGATATATAAATTTACACGCTCAAAATAGAAGAAAAATGCAAGTAAAAAAATCACCAAAAGCAGATTTAGAGAAAAAGAAAATGATTTTTCTCGAGATAGGGTTGGTCCTAGCATTAGCAATATGTTTCGTAGCTTTTGAATGGACAACAAAAGATATTGGACAGAGTTCTCTAGGAGATCTTCAAATGGATGCTGATATGGAAGAAGAAATTGAAAACACTTTCATGGAAGAAGAACCACCACCACCACCAGCTCCGCCACCACCACCAGAACCAGAAACAGTGATTGAAGAACTTACTGTTGTAGAAGATGATATAAAAGTTGATGATATTAATATTGACTCAGAAGCGAATGAGGATACTCAAACAGCAACAACAATTATCGAATCGTTTGAACCTGTTGAAGAAGAAGTTGAGCCTATTTCATTTGCTGTGGTAGAAGATAAACCAGAATTTCCAGGTGGAGAAGCAGAGCTGATCAAATATGTTGCTGCAAATACAAAGTATCCAGAAATTGCAAAAGAGAATGGAATCCAAGGTAGAGTATTTGTACAATTTGTAATAGACAAAGTTGGAAAAGTAACAAAAGTGAAAATAGCGAAATCTGTAGATCCATACTTAGATGCAGAAGCGTTAAGAGTAATGAAAACTTTACCAAATTGGAAACCAGGTAAGCAAAGAGGAAAAGCAGTTCCTGTAACATTTATTATGCCTGTAAGTTTCAAATTGTTCTAAACAAATAGAAAGAAACAAAATAATATGTTAAAACCCTACCCAAAAGGTGGGGTTTTTTCTTGATATCCAAATTCTTATGTCTAAATTTGAAAGAAACACAGAAGAAGTAGTTTTGGTAGGAGTAGTAAATCAAGACCAAACTAAAGAACAAGTAGACGAATATCTAGAAGAATTAGAATTTCTTGTTGAAACAGCAGGGGGAATCCCTGTTAGAAAGTTTACGCAACAAGTGCAAAATCCAAATCCTCGAACATATGTGGGTAGTGGGAAATTAGAGGAGATAAGAAATTTTGTCGAAGAAAGAGAAATTAAACTAATAGTATTTGACGATGAATTGTCTCCAACGCAGTTACGAAATTTAGAAAATTTCTTTAAGATAAGGATATTAGATCGTACAAATTTAATTTTAGATATTTTTGCTCAGCGAGCACAAACAGCTTACGCAAAAACACAAGTTGAATTAGCTCAATATCAATATTTATTGCCACGTCTAACTCGTATGTGGACACACTTAGAACGTCAGCGTGGAGGAATCGGAATGCGTGGTCCAGGGGAATCTCAAATCGAAACAGATAGAAGGATTATATTAGAAAAAATCTCGAAACTAAAAAAGGAGCTAGAGAAAATAGATAGGCAAATGTTGCAACAACGAAAAAATCGTGGTAAAATGGTGCGTGTTGCTCTTGTTGGATATACTAATGTAGGAAAATCTACAATAATGAACATGTTAAGTAAATCGGATGTGCTTGCCGAAAATAAATTATTCGCAACATTAGATACAACAGTTCGTAAAGTAGTAATCAATAATCTTCCATTTTTATTGAGCGATACAGTAGGTTTTATACGAAAATTACCTCATAAATTGGTTGAGTCGTTTAAATCAACACTTGATGAAACACGAGAATCTGATTTAATAGTTCATGTTGTGGATGTTTCTCACCCAACATTTGAAGATCAAATTATGGTTGTTAATCAAACAATAAAAGAATTGAATATTCAAGATAAACCGACACTGATGGTTTTTAATAAAATCGATAAATTTACGTATGAAGTAAAAGAAGAAGATGATTTAACCCCGAAGACAAGAAAGAATTTCTCGTTAGAGGATCTAAGTGAATCATATTTGGCAAAGTCTGATTATCCAGCTGTATTTATTTCGGCAAAAAACAGTGAAAATGTAGAAAAGTTTAGAGAAATACTTTTCAATATTGTAAGAGGAATTCATTTTGAAAGGTATCCATATAGCACAATATAATAGGCTAAATTAATACCCTCTTTTATACGCAGTAAAATTGTCAAGAGCAAGGTAATACACGCAAACATTATCAAGCGCAGGTTTTGAATATTTGAAATCGTTTCTGTTTGTATAGTTTTGCATAATGATATTTAAATATTCTGCTTTTTTATCATTGCCTTCAACGAAAGTTATTTTGCCCGTAACAAGAACAGATTTATATCGCATCGAATAACTACAAGCGACGTTCTCATGCCTAATATTTAGGGATTCATCAGAATAAAAACTTACACAAACATTAGGATTCTTTTTTAGTACATCTATTTTTCTACCAACGCGAGAACCATGAAAATATATTATACCATTATCGTATCCAAAATTCATCGGAACGCAATATGGCTCATTGTTATCAATCATAGCAAGAGAACAGGTATTTGAGGATAATATAATGTTCTCTATTTCTTGTATTTCAAAAATCTCTATTTTTTTCATATGTAATATATTGTATATAGTTTCACAAACTTAAATTTTTATTTTATATTTGTCACTATACTTTTAAAATAAACCTTTAAAAATAATCATTATGATGAATACAAAAGTTGAAAGCATTTTAAATGCACAAGTACAAAAAGAAGGATACTCTTCGTTTTTATACCTATCAATGGCAAGTTGGGCAGATAATCAAGGTATGGCAGGGGTATCTCAGTGGCTTTATGCTCAGGCAGAAGAAGAGAAAATGCACATGTTGAAATTGATAAACTATATAAATGAAAGAGGAGGAAAAGCAGTAATTCCAGCAATTGATAAAGCACCGTCTGAGTGGAGTGATGTTTTTGAACTTTTTAATCAAGTTTTGAATCACGAACGTTATGTTAGTGAGTGTATTAACGAAATAGTCGCTGTAGCAATCGAAGAAAAAGATTTTGCAACACAAAATTGGATACAGTGGTTTGTAATAGAACAAATAGAAGAAGAAAGTTCAGTGCAACTTATCATTGATAAATTGAATATGCTAGGTAATGCTAGTCTTTATTTATTCGATAAAGATATCATGTCGTTACGATCAGATGTTTAATTTTAAATAAAATGGAAGCTAATACTTTGGATATCTAAAGTATTAGCTTTTGTGTAAAAAATACTTAAGCAAACAATAATGATATTCGACGATAAAAAATACATAGATAGCATTTTTAAGATTAAATCTCAAGCGGAGTTTAATAAATTAGCTTTATATGCGTTTGAATATCAATATAGCAATAATGAAGTTTATAGAAATTATTGTAATTTGCTAGAAATTAATCCGAACACAATTTCCAAAATAACTGATATACCTTATTTACCTATTGATTTTTTTAAATCGCGCAAGGTTTTATGCAATCCAGAATTAGGCTATGAAACTATTTTTACATCTAGTGGAACAAGTCAAAGTATAGAGTCCAAGCATTATGTAAGATCTTGTGATTTGTACGAACAGGCATTTCTTGAATCATTTAGATTGTTTTATGGTAGCCCATGCGATTACGTGTTTCTAGGTTTATTGCCTTCGTATATTGAGCGAGGAGGGTCTAGTTTGGTTTATATGGTAGATAAAATGATCCGATTATCAGCACATTCTGAAAGTGGTTTTTTTCTACATAATCATGAGGAATTATATAAAGTTATTGAGTCGTTAGAAAGCAAAAAACAAAAATATATACTGATAGGGGTTAGTTATGCGCTTTTGGATTTTGTAGAAAAATATGAATTGTGTTTGAATAATGGCATTGTAATGGAAACAGGAGGAATGAAAGGGCGTAGAAAAGAACTAATAAGAACAGAATTGCATTCTATTCTATCTGCTTCATTTGCCACTCCAAATATTCATTCAGAATATGGAATGACTGAATTATTATCTCAATCATATTCGCTTGGAAATGGAGAATTTCAAACACCAGCTTGGAAAAAAATACTTATTCGCGATACAAATGATCCTTTTGCAGTAGAAGAGTTTGGAAATGGTGCGATAAATATTATCGACCTAGCAAATATATATTCGTGCTGTTTTATTGCAAGTTCAGATTTAGGCAGTGTAAATACTAGGTATGAATTTACAATAAATGGTAGATTCGATAACGCCGAAATAAGAGGCTGTAATTTAATGGTTTCGGATTTATAAGAAAATAAGAATTTATAGAAAATAAGCAATAAATGAAAATACAATTTTCTCCACCAGATATATCACATGAAGAGGCAGATGAAGTTCGCGATGCCTTATTATCTGGATGGATTACAACAGGTCCACGAACAAAAGAATTTGAAAGATTAATAGCAGACTATTGCAAGACATCAAAAGCGGTATGTTTAAATTCTGCAACTGCATGTATGGAAATGACTTTGCGAGTATTGGGAATTGGACAAGGCGACGAAGTTATTACAAGTGCATATACATATACTGCTAGCGCAAGCGTAATTGCACATGTGGGAGCCAAAATCGTAATGCTTGATACTGCTCCAAATTCTTTTGAAATAGACTACGATAAATTGGCTGACGCAATTACAGAAAAAACAAAAGCAATAATCCCAGTGGATATTGCGGGAATTATTTGTGATTATGATAAAATTTTTGAAATCATAGAACGCAAAAAAAGTATTTTTACTCCAGCCAACGAATTACAGCAGAGTATTGGAAGAGTTACTGTAATTTCTGATTCTGCACATGGTTTTGGTGCAAGTAAAAATGAGAAAATGAGTGGAAGTATTGCAGATTTTACGTCGTTCTCGTTTCACGCAGTAAAAAACCTCACAACAGCAGAAGGAGGTGCCCTGACTTGGAAGGATATTAAAGGAATAGATAATGAATGGATTTACAAGCAGTACCAATTATTGTCACTCCATGGGCAAAGTAAAGATGCTTTGGCGAAAACACAATTGGGCTCTTGGGAATATGATATAATTTCTCCTGCATATAAATGCAATATGACTGATGTTACTGCTGCGATTGGAATTATTCAATTTCGAAGATATGAAGGCATATTAATTCGTAGAAAAGAAATTGTTGAACGTTACGATAATGCACTTAAAAATTGTAACCTAACTTTATTAAATCACTATTCTGATACACATAATTCTAGTGGACATTTATATATGCTTAGGCTAAATGGCAAGGATGA
>CAYJBL010000057.1:6366-9974 GCA_964368115.1 uncultured Bacteroidales bacterium | reverse complement strand
TACCGTCTTTTCCGCAGTATGCTTTCATTCCTTCAAATGCTTCTTGTCCATAGTGAAGAACAGTTGATGCAATATGAATATCTACTTTTTCTGAATCGCTAACCTCTATTTCGCCCCATTTTCCATCTTTGTATGTACATCTTACGTTATAATTTGTTTTTACGTAAGCAAATGGAAGTTGTGCCCAATTTAAATCTTGCATAATTATATTTTTTTAAATTTTTCTAGTTAATGTAAAAAGATACATATTTTGTTGTGGCAAAAATATGTTATTTAATTTTATTTTGATACTAAAAAATGAAAAAAATGCAAGCTCAAAAAAGCTATGTTTTTGAATTAGCTATTTTAGTAAATTATGTTAGTTTTGTCATGCAAAAAATAAAACTATGTACAGAATATTAAAGAAAGAATTTTTAACGCCAAGCATTTGTTTAATGGATGTAGAAGCTCCACGTGTAGCCCAGTCTGCAAATCCAGGGCAGTTTTTAATAGTTAGAGCAACATCAAAAGGGGAAAGAATACCGCTGACAATTTGTGATTTTGATAAAACGAAAGGAATTGTAACTATTGTAACACAGATAGTAGGGATGTCGAGTAGAGTAATTTGTGAACTCGAAGAAGGAGATTCTTTTGTAGATTTTGTTGGGCCATTAGGGCAGCCATCAGAGTTTATACATCTTTCTGACGAAGTGCTTTCAAAAATGAATTTTTTATTTGTTGCAGGTGGTTTAGGAACAGCACCTGTTTATCCGCAAGTTAAATACCTTCATGAAAGAGGAGCAAAAGTAGATGTGATAATTGGAGCAAAAACCAAAGATATGCTCATTATGGAAGAAGACATGAAAGCTGTTTGCGATAATTTATATATCTGTACAGACGATGGCTCTAAAGGAGAAAAAGGGCTTGTTACACAAGTATTACAAAATTTAATGAATGCTGGAAATAAATATGATCAAGCAGTAGCAATTGGGCCAATGATAATGATGAAATTTGTAACTTTAGCAGCAAAAGAATACGATCTTCCTTTATGGGTAAGTTTAAACACATTGATGGTAGACGGAACAGGAATGTGTGGAGCATGCAGAGTTACTGTAGGAGGAAAAACGAAATTTGCGTGTGTTGAAGGTCCAGAATTTGACGCATATCAAGTTGATTTCGATGAAGCTATGAGACGTCAATTGATGTATAAAAATTCCGAAGTTGAGGCAGATCATAAATGTAAAATAGGTAGAGGGAAATAAACTCTTATAACTTAAAGATTAGAAACGACAAAAATGGCAAATAAAATACCAAGAGTTCCAGTTAGAGAACAAGAACCGAAACAAAGAGCAAAAAATTTTGAAGAAGTATGTTATGGTTACAACCAAGAAGAAGCAATGTTGGAAGCTTCCCGATGTATAGGGTGTAAAAAACCAAAATGTGTAGAATTATGTCCAGTAGCTATAAAAATTCCAGAATTTGTTTCGGAAGTTGCATCTGGAAATATTGAGAATGCAGCAAGAATTATTGCTGAAGATAGTTCATTACCTGCTGTTTGTGGACGTGTGTGTCCTCAAGAAACACAGTGCGAAGGGGTTTGTGTTTTAGGTATAAAAGGAGAACCCGTTGCAATTGGAAAATTAGAAAGATTTGTGGCAGATTGGGCTAGAGAAAAAGAATTAAGATTTACAGAAAAACAAGCTCCAAATGCAAAAAAAGTAGCAATTGTTGGAAGTGGCCCTGCAGGACTTGCGTGCGGAACAGATTTGGCAAAATTAGGATATGATGTAACTGTATTCGAAGCTTTACACGAACCAGGTGGAGTTTTGCAATATGGTATTCCAGATTTTAGATTACCCAAAGATACGGTTGTGAAATTTGAAGTAGAAAATTTAATCAAATTAGGTGTAAATATTGAAACAAATGTTGTTGTTGGAAGAACCATTACAATTGATGATTTGCTCGACAAAGAAGGATTTGAAGCTGTTTTTATTGGGTCTGGTGCTGGATTACCAAAATTTATGGGAATTCCAGGTGAAAATTTAAATGGAGTTTTTTCTGCAAATGAATTTTTAACAAGAATAAATTTGATGAAAGCCTATGATGCAGATTATGATACTCCAATTTTTGTCGGTAAACGAGTTGCTGTAGTTGGCGGTGGAAATGTAGCAATGGATGCTGCTCGTAGTGCTTTAAGAGTAGGTGCAGAAGTAAGTATTGTTTATCGTAGAACAGAAAAAGAATTACCTGCTCGTGTAGAAGAAGTACACCATGCAAAAGAAGAAGGAATCGATTTTAATATGCTAACAAATCCTGTTGAGATATTAGGAGACGAAAATGGTTGGGTGAAAAGTTTAAAATGTGTTAGAATGGAGTTGGGTGAACCAGATGAATCGGGAAGAAGAAGCCCAGTAGTTATTCCAAATTCTGAATTTGAAATAGAAGCAGATGTGGTGATAATGTCGTTAGGCACATCACCTAATCCATTGATTTCACATACTACAAAAGGACTAGATATTAATCGTTGGGGATGTATTGTTGCAGACGACGAAGGAGCTACTTCTCGTAAAGGTATTTTTGCTGGTGGCGACGCTGTTACTGGTGCAGCAACAGTTATTTTAGCAATGGGAGCAGGACGAAAAGCCGCTGTTGCAATTGATGATTATATCAGAAATAATTAGGAGGGATTTATTTAAGAACCTCCTAATATTTGAGTAGAACGCGTCTATAGAGATTGCCACGTCATTGCGAGAAGCAACGCGACGAAGCAATCTCTCAATCATCGTTGCGCGGATATTCATCCGTGCCTACAAAAGTTAAATGCGAAGCAATTCATGTTTTTGCAGTATAAAATATTCATTTTGTCTTCATGCCAGACAGGCACATACTTTTTTATAACGAAAAAAGTATGCAAAAACGTTTGCCGCTGAACCGTCATTGTCTAAAATTTACTTAGTTCCGCTGACGAAAAAGAACTCGCTTTGCTCAAACAGCTTTTTCGCTTAACCGCTGCACTTAGCAAATTTTTTAACGCCAATCCGCTGATGCGGCTAAAGCGGTGAATGCTTTGCATTCGGGTTGATTATTTTGTATTGTGCGTACTTTAGAGATTGCCGCGTCATTGCGTTCCTCGCAAAGCTGGCACGGAATGGAAACTGTAGTTGCAAATGATGAGTAAATTATAACTGAAAATAGGGTTATTTTTTTATAAATTTAACAACCTTTTCATTCATATCTTCTGTAATAACTTTTAGTATATAGATCCCTGAATTTAGATTTGAGGTATTTATCCAATGGGTATTTTTCGATTCGTTGTGTTCACGTTTTTTTATTCCTTGAGTATTGTAAATAGAATAGTTTGTAATTAAAGTTGGACTTTCTATTGTCATGTGATCTTCAACAGGATTAGGATATATTGATAAAGGTTCGTTTATATTGTTATTATCAATTTCAATATACGAAAAAACATTCCATCCTAAATTAGTTTTGTATGATTGTATTGCATCATAGCTTATAAGACGAAGAGGAATGTTATAGTTCATTTCTATAAAAGAATATTCTTGAGCTTGAGGAGCAATTTGACTTTTGCTTGTTATGCTTGTAAATCCATCGCATAAAGCAAAAGCGTG
>CAYJBL010000057.1:0-6356 GCA_964368115.1 uncultured Bacteroidales bacterium | reverse complement strand
CTTTATGGAGCTAGGAATTATTAGCTCTCCATCAAATCCATTGCACCCGTAAAAAGCTCCAATATTTATTGTATCAACAGATTCCGGGATAATAAGATCGCCACTAAGATTTTTGCAATTGGAAAATGCACTTTTCCCAATATATTTGATGGAATTTGATAAGGTTAAATTTTTATCAAACCCAGTACAATATGAAAATGCACTATTACCAATCCTAGTGACGGATTCAGGGATATGTAGCTTTCCAGTGAGGCTTGAACAACTAGAGAAAGCTGCCTCACCAATTGATTCTACAGAATTGGAAATTGTTAAGTGCCCATTTAAACTGGAACAAGAATAGAAGGCACAGTTGCCGATATGTGTAATAGATTCAGGAATAAATAAATCTCCTGTGAAATTTGAACAAGAAGCAAATGTATAATCCTCGATAGATTTAATAGAATTTGGAATGATTAAATCCCCACTAAACCATTTACAAAGATAAAATGCTGCACGACCGATATGTGCAATAGATTCAGGAAATCTTAAGTGACCATAAAACACAGAAGAAAATGCAAATGCAAAGCTGCCAATTTCTGTTATATTATTGCCTAATATTAAGTTTCCCGAAAAACCGATGCAACCCATAAATGCATCATCAGCAATGCTAGTTACTAAATAATCAATGCTATCGTGTGTGACAAAGTTGGGGATGATTAAACTACCTGACCCAGTAGCACTAGCAAGTCCTTTTACACTAACAGTTGAGTCAGAAGTTATTTGATACGTCAACAAATTGTCTCCCGACCTAGCAATGAATTCTGTTTGGGCATTTGTGCTTCCGCTTAAGAAGGTATATAAAAATGCAATAGTAATAAATTTTTTCATATTTAGTGGTTTAAAAAAATTGTACTAAAATTTTTAGATAGCGATTGCTCAAAGATAAAAATAAATTTTCTAAATGCAATATTTTTAATTCTTTAGTTGAAAAAATGGAAGTTTTGAAACTTAATTTTCCAATAATAGTTGTTCTTTCTTACATGTAAATTAACAATAATTATATTTGTGATATCTTTGGTGAAAGTATTAAACGAGAGAGTATACTTAGTTTGCAAAAAAGATTTATATTTTTACATAAAGAAAATAAATTGTGATTTACAAAGTTTAAACAAGCAGATGAAAGATAAAGATATTGAATTCGACGCTATTATTCAATCGGGGAGTAATGGAGGGGCATTTGTTGTGTTTCCGTATGATATAAAAAGAGAGTTTGGTAAAGGGCGATTAAAAGTTCATGCAAAATTTGATGGAATTTCTTATTCTGGAAGTATTGTAAATATGGGACTGAAAAATGACGATGGTACAATTTGTTATATATTAGGGATATTAAAGTCAATACGCCATGATATTGGAAAACATATAGGCGATAGTGTGCATGTTGTTGTAAATTTAATTGATGTTTAGTATTACCAATTCTTGAAATATCTTACTCTAATATTGATACTTATGTTTTGTGGCTTGTATGCTCATACACAGTCGTTAATTAATTTACATACAAAACAAGTAACCACCACAGATACAGTATTTCTAGATAGTTTAAGTATAGTTCAAAATACTATTTGTTTTTACGATACACTAAAAAATAAATTAAATGATATTGAATACAAATTTGATTTTGAAAAATCTGCAATAATTTTTGATACTGAAAATTTGCCGCAAACTGTAATTGTAGAGTATAAAACATTTCCGATTAACTTTTTTGCAGAATCTACATTGTTCGATAAGAAAGATTTTTTAATAAGTGATACATTAATGAGTAGTTCGGATCGTAAGTATGTTTTGACACAAAACGAATATAACAACACATTTACACAATCAGGTTTATCGCGAAAGGGAAGTATATCTCGAGGTATTAGTTTTGGTAACGCTCAAGATGTAATTGTCAATTCAAGTTTAAATTTACAACTTAATGGAAAGTTAACCGAAGATTTAAATATTGCAGCAGCAATAAATGACAATAATATCCCAATTCAACCAGATGGAACGTCACAGCAATTACAAGAATTTGATAAGGTATTTATTGAGCTATTTAATGATAAACTCTCTGTAGTTGCAGGAGATTTCGAATTAAAAAAGACTTATGGATATTTCTCTAAATATCTAAAAAAAGCGCAAGGAGCAAAAATAGAGTATATGACAGATATTCAGACTAATAATAATGGTAGAATAAAGGTAGAAACGTCTGTGAGTGGCGCAGTTGCAAAAGGTAAATTAAGACGGCAAGAAATTCAAGGAATTGAAGGAAATCAAGGGCCATACAAACTTACTGGTGAAAACAACGAAACTTATATAGTAATTCTTGCAGGAACAGAAAGGGTATATATTGATGGACAATTAATGTTGCGAGGTGCCGAAAATGATTATACTATTGATTATAACTTAGGTGAAATTAGCTTTACTGTAAACCAACCAATAAATAAAGACAAACGTATAATAGTAGAATTTGAATATTCAGATCGTAATTACTCTCGATTTTTAACAACAACATCTAATAGGATAAAAGTTAATGAAAATGAATTTTATATAAATTTTTATGATGAAAGTGATAATAAAAATCAAGCGTTTGATCAGGTTTTGAGTAATAGTGATAAAGCTTTACTTTCAAATATAGGAGACGACTTAAATAGCGCAGTTGTTCCATCTTTTGATAGTTTGATGTATAGTGCTAATGAGATTCGTTATCAGTTGATTGATACAATTGTTGATGGAGTAATTTATGACTCAGTATTTATTCATAGTACAAATCCCGAGAATGCGTTTTATCAAACAAGTTTTTCTTTTGTTGGGCCAAATAAAGGAAATTATAAAAAAGGAATTTCTGCAGCAAATGGAAGAGTGTATGAGTGGGTAGCACCAATAAATGGAGTGTCGCAAGGTGATTATATGCCACTAAGATTGATTATTACACCTAAGAAAACACAACTGCTAACCATAGGAGGTAAAACAAATATTACAAAAAAAACTAAACTTGATTTTGAATTTGCGTATAGTAAAAATGATTTAAATACATTTTCAAATAATGATTCATATGATGACAATGGTTATGCTTCACAAATAAAATTAAATCAAAATATTATACAATCTGAAAATACAATTTTAGGAGCTATTGCAAATTATGAATTTATGCATAAATCATTTCAAGCAATAGAAAATTTTAGAGCTACAGAATTTACTAGAGACTGGAATATTGAAAATATATATTCTCAACAAAATGAAAATTTAGCAGACTTAGAACTATTCTTAAATAGCAGAAACTATGGAAACTCTTCAATATCCACTTCATATATTGATAGAGGTTCAGAATATTACGGATGGCGAAATAACTTTAATTCAGATTTAAAATTTAAAAAGATAAACCTTAATATAGATGCAAGTTTATTAGATTCAGAAGACTCTCTGTATACGACAAAATACTTGCAGCATAAAGCATCTTTATCAAGAGAATTGGGAGCTTTTGTTATTGGAGTAAGCGAACTTGGCGAAAGCAATATGTGGAATAATAAATACAATGACTCAATAAGCTTAAATAGTTTTAACTTTAATCAATATGAAGCTTTTGTTTCTACAAGTGAAGCTAAAAAAAATAAAATAGGTGTAAATTATAAATACCGTAAAGATGATTTGCCTGCAAATAATAAATTGGCAAATGCGACTATAGCGCAAGATTTTAATTTACTAGCAGAACTTAATTCAAATTCAAATCATAGGCTAAAAACTGTGGTAAATTATAGAAATTTACAAGTTAATGATAGTAGTTTGTATCAAGGTGAATCTGAAAACAATATGACAGGTAGAATAGAGTACAATATGCGATTATTGAAAGGTGTTGTTACGTCATCAACATTATATGAAATTGGCTCTGGCTTAGAGCGAGAAACAGAATTTTCATATATCGAAGTAGCAGCAGGGCAAGGAGTTTATACGTGGACAGATTATAATAATAATGGGGTGCAAGAACTTGATGAATTTGAAGTTGCGAATTTTATTGATGAGGCAAATTATATAAGAATCTTAATCCCAACAACAGAATATATAAAAACATATACAAATACGTTTAATCAAACAATAAAATTATTGCCAGAAATATGCTGGAAAAATAAAAAGGGATTTTTGAAATTTATGAGTCGCTTTTCTAATCAATTTGCGTATAATATTTCTCAAAAGAATACTTCATCGGATATTTTAGAGTTTGCGAATCCTTTCAATTCAAATATTGAAGCAAACCAACTTGTAAGCTTAAATTCCTCATTTAGAAATAATTTCTCGTTTAATCGCGGAAATCCAAAGTTTGGAGTAGATTATATTGTGCAGTCAAATAGCAGTAAAATATTGCTCGTGTCTGGATTTGATAGTAGAGCTAATTTTTCGCATGGATTATTGGTTAGGTATAATATCAATGAATTTTTGGGATTAAAAAATACTGCCAATATTGGCGATAATTTTTATTCTTCAGAATTTTTTCAAAATAAAAATTATGATATTGAGAATATTACTAATGATTTTGAGTTCTCATTTCAACCTAATTTTAGCAATAGTTTGATTACCAAATATTCGGTAGAATTTAAGAACAATACATTAGGTGGCGAAGAGTTATCTATAAATGATGTAGGACTAGAATATAGACTTAATTCTTTGAATAAAGGAAGTTTAAGTTTTAATTTTAATTATATTTATTATCGCTATAATGCAGATACAAACTCACCGATTGCATACGAAATGTTGCAAGGTTTTATGCCAGGAACAAATCTTACATGGGCAGTGATATTTCAAAGGCAACTAGCAAATGGTTTACAAATAAATCTAAATTATACAGCACGAAAAACTCCAGATACAGCAATTGTTCATACAGGTGGGGTACAAGTACGAGCATTTTTTTAGAATTTAGTAAAGATATTTGGATTGATTCTAAATATTGATTATTTTTGCAACGATATATAGACTGCTTAGAAGGTGTTGGATTCTTACTTTTGAGCAGAATTGTTATTTAGAATCTATAAATTAAATATTAAATGAAAAGAATTATCAATTTAACAGTATTAGTTGCAATGGCAATATCTGTTATTTCATGTGGAAATCAAACAAAGAAGGAAGAAGTAAAAGCAGAGCCAGTAAAATCAATGCAAGTAGATGAGTTAATGGGAAAGGCAGAAAGTCTAATTGGTAAAGATGTTGTTGTTGAAGGTATGTGTACTCATATTTGTTCTCATGGTGCATTAAAAATGTTTTTAAAGGGAGAAAAAAATACATTGAGGATAGAATCTGGAGATTTAGGTGCATTTAAACAAGAGTGTGTAAATAGTAATTTGGAAGTCAAAGGAGTAGTAGAAGAAAGCCGTATTGATGAAGAGTATCTTCAAAAATGGGAGCGCGAACTTGAGCAAGAAATTGCAGAAAAACATGGCGAAGACGAAAGTGGATGTGCAACAGAAAAAGATGCTCGTCAAGAAGTAGGAAATTCTTCAGAAGAAAGGATAGCTGATTTTAGAAAACGTATTGCTGAGAGAAAAGCAGAAGAAGGTAAAGAATACCTTTCTTTCTACCACATTGTAGCAAAATCTTATGAAATTAAATAAATTAAGGCGTTGGTGTAGATTTATTCATCGCGATTTATCATTTCTATTTTCTGGAATGTTAATAGTATACGCAATTTCAGGTATTGCGATGAATCATCTAAAAACATCAAGTCCTTATTTTGATATAGAAAAACGTGAGTATCAAGTTGATTTGCCAAATCTGAACGATAGTCTCATAACTAAAGAATACGTAGTAGATAATTATTTGAAAGAGATAGATCAAGTAGATAATTA
This sequence comes from uncultured Bacteroidales bacterium, assembly GCA_964368115.1. GTDB lineage: Bacteria > Bacteroidota > Bacteroidia > Bacteroidales > ML635J-15 > Bact-19. Next base: position 510 of record CAYJBL010000057.1, on the reverse strand, counting down.
TACAAAGCATTACTTCCCACAAAAAAATACATTGAAAGTATTTTTAAAAGGAGGTTCAAATTTAGAAGTAGACTTAGAAACAAATCAAGTTGTATACGAAGAATTAAAGCCCCGATATATTGTTGGGGCTTTTACCAAATTGCATTATAATCCAACAAAATTATGGACGTGGTTTGCCGATATATTTGCAATTTGTCTAATAATAATAACTATTACTGGCTTGCTAATGGTAAAAGGAAAGCATGGGTTAATAGGGATAGGAGGTGTCGAATTAATTATCGGAATTATTGTACCTCTTTTATTTATTCTTCTTTAAGCTTAAAGCTATTTTAGGAATTCCTTTTAATATTAAGTTGGGGTATTGTTCTAATTTTGCCCCAAATCCTTCATAAAATCTTGCAATCCCATGTATCGACGACCCTTCAAAGTCAATTATACTGTCGGTATTGGATTTTTCTTCTATAAAATTATCAATAAGAAAAAACATTGATTTGTATTTGGCACCTTTTT
>CAYJBL010000056.1:9803-10028 GCA_964368115.1 uncultured Bacteroidales bacterium | reverse complement strand
GCCTGAAGATATTTTTTGATTTTCTATTTCCTCAATCAGTTTAATCGCCTTTTGATTACAACCAACAATAATTGTATTGAATTGCAATTTTCTATTGTGTACTCTTTTATTTGTTATCGTTGTTAGAACTAATCGCGGGATATATGTCAGCGAAAATTGAAGAAAGAATAAAGTTAAATACATAGTATAATACTGTTTGTATTCTCCAACCCAATCATCTAGCAT
>CAYJBL010000056.1:0-9748 GCA_964368115.1 uncultured Bacteroidales bacterium | reverse complement strand
AAAACAATTGTAGTTCCTAGTATTGTCGTAAATAATGTTTGACCTAATTCTTGGAGTCTAGATTTTCTATAGGGTATTCTATAGTATCCACTTAAAAGGTGCATAATTAGCCAAAAAATAGGAATTACAATTATAGATATATAGTATGTTGTATCAAATTCGACAGGAATTTCATGACCTATTTTTTTTGGATCAATATATATTTTGCGAAACACATAGAACAATGTCCATGCAACTACGGCTGCAATAAAATCGAAAGAAATATATTTTATATTCTGATTAGATTTTTGCATTAAGATTTTATATCAAATACAATAGTTTAATATTGTCAACATAAACATTAATCTCTTCTAATTCGGAGTTTTCAGGTCTTGTGCAAATGAAAAATAATCTAAATTCTTCTCCTGCAGCATTGTTTACGTAGTATGAAAGGTCAATATATACTTTCTTCCATTCATCTGTTGGCCCGAAATCGAAAACTCTTTTGCGAATCTCTTGCATTGAAGCTCCGTCGTATTCAATCGAAAACAACCCGAATGTAAAGTAGTAATTTGATTTAAAGTCTATTTCCAGAAATGCAGGTCCATTTTTCGCAATTTCAAATAATTGAGAACTTTTACATTCAAAGTTAGGTCTATCTTTGTCTAAACAAAAATGCATAGATTTTCCTTCAAAAGCTTCAGGGCCAGAAATCAAATTTATTGTAGTATCACTGATGCTACTAACTTCTAGTTCAATGCCAATGTCTTCAAAATCTTCAATTAAGCCAACAGTTACCTCGCGGTACTTATGAATAGGATTTAGTGTTAAAATTTCTCCTTCTGTTAGGAAAGTATCCACGCTATATCCTTGCATCATAGGGTAGATATCGCGATTTGCATCTCCACCTGAATTTTTAATACCGGGTTCTATTTGTATAGAATGCGTACCAGTTTCTAATACGGGAACTGTAAATGGAACTTCAAAAACCCCAATTAATTTATTGTTTACATATAGCCAACTATCAGTAATATTATGGGTTGATGAGCCTTCAGTATGGATATTTGTTTGTACCATTACCGTGTCCACAGATAGATATGAAGGAATCTTTTCTGGTGGATTTATTACTTCGCATGAAGTAAAGAAAAAAGGGACAAAAATCAGTAGCAATAATATTCTATTCACAATACTTGTTTCTATTAATACTTAAGAAACGCAAATATAGCTGTAATATTGCTTAGTAAAAACTTTTTTTGATTGTTTTATACTGTAAGTCTTATTTTATGTTTGATTTTTTCGATAATATCGTAGGCCCTAGTTAAGGTTTCGATCTCGACTTCAGGGGATTTATTTTGAACAATAGATTTAGCAAAAGACGAAAACTCGTCGAAATATGAATTGTTAGGTTTTACTGGGATTGGATCAACAATTAAATCTTCGATATTCTCTTGGAATAAGCTGATGTCAGGATTGAAATGGCATTTTTTTACTTGCCATGCGGTATTCTTAGTGAGATTAATATTTGTATAGTCGTCGCTACAATAAAAATTTAACGTATGTGAATTTTCAGTTGAAATTCTGTTTGCAGTTAAATGCACAACGCTTCCATTGTTAAATTCGAGATATGTATTTATTATATCTGGCTCTGTATTGTTAATTGCAATTGCGTTGGCTTTTAATGATTTTAAGCTCGATTTTATTACAGTTAAAACAATATCAATATCGATTAGAAGCATATCAAGAAGAACAGAACACGACTGAGAATCTTTAGAGAATTTTTTAGAATTATTTACTTGAATAAATTTTGGCTTTTTTAAAAAAGGTCGAGCAGATAAAAATGTAGGATTAAATCTGTGGTGAAATCCAGCTTGCACTTTTACATTTGCTTCTTCAATGAGTGTTGATAGTTTATTTATATTGTAATTAGAATAGTCGGAAGACGGTTCAAAAAATACATGCTTTGAATTTTTGATGAAATTTTCGACTTTATTCCAGCATGATAGTGGAGACAATGCTATAATAGCGTCAACACTATTAAGTAGTACGCTTTCGTCGGTAAACCATTTTATGTGACTAGATTCGCATTTGTTATCTGGAGAATATGCGCCAATGATGTTAAGTTCTCTTACGTCGAGGAGTTTTTCCAGTAAGTTGACATCATTATTAAATCTTCCATAAATTCCTGTTTTTACCATAAGTAGTACTTTTTTGTAAAAGTATGGCTATTCGAATATGTTTAAAATAGAAATAACTTAGTTTTTTTAACCTTAATATGTTAAAAGAGTTTGTAAGTGCAAGTTTTTTATATATGCTGCAATAAGAAAAAAATATATAAAAAATTAGTCGTAATTATAAATATTGTTATATCTTTGCGCCTGCTAATTCATGGTCTAGTAGCTCAGCTGGATAGAGCAACGGCCTTCTAAGCCGTAGGTCTTAGGTTCGAATCCTAACTAGATCACACAATCTTTAAATAAAAAAACGCCTTTTGGGCGTTTTTTTTGTATTATTAGTTTGTTTAAAATAAACTAGTCCTCCTCTTCATCTTCCTCATCTTCGATATCTTCAATGTTTCTGTCGTTATCATATTTTTCATCAATATCCTCATCTTCGTTATCGTCAGAATCTCTTAGATAGTCAAGTTCAGCATCAGAAATTTCTTTAGTAGCATCGTCAAGTAATTTTTCATCAAAACTATCACTATTAAAACTGATATTTTGAGCTGTCATTCTAACTAGATATATTTTATCTTCTGTTTCGAATGGTAATGCGCTAACAAGCATACCATCTTTACTAGTGATTTGTATTAAATGTTGTGTAAATCCCTCTGGATATGTAACTTCTATTTGTTTTACAATCTCGGTGTCTAATTTGTCGTAGTCTTTTATAACTCTTAATTTACTTGTGCTCATAGTAGTAAAATATCTATTTGTTCGAATTTTTATATTATCTAATTTCTATGATTAAAATTTTGCGCAAATATGTATAAAAAAGTAAAAACAAGAAAAATATTTTAAATGTTTTTACAATTAATTTTGTTTATTTTATATTACACCTTTGCTAATTAGCAATTCTTCCATTTCTGATTGTATTTTCTGAGCTTCTATTTTTGCTATCTCAGCAAATTTTTCGCTATTGTCGGCAAAAATAATTCCACGAGAAGAATTAACAAGCAAGCCGCAGTTGTCGTTCATTCCGTATTTTGCTACATCTTGCAAACTTCCTCCTTGCGCTCCGACTCCTGGGACTAAAAGAAAATGATTTGGAACGTGTTTACGAATATTTGTTAGCATTTCAGCTCTGGTTGCTCCTACAACATACATCATTTGATCTGCATTTGCCCATTCTTGAGATTTTACAAGAACTTTCTCGTATAAATTAACATCATTTTCGCAAAAATATTGAAAATCATCAGCTCCTTTATTTGACGTTAAGGCTAATAGGATAACCCATTTATCTTTATATGATAAAAATGGACTTACAGAATCTTCGCCCATATAAGGAGCTACAGTTACTGCATCAAAATTCATATTCTCAAAAAAAGCTTTTGCGTATAGTTTTGATGTGTTTCCGATATCCCCACGTTTTGCATCTGCAATGATGAATATATCTGGATATTTTTCTCTGATATAATTTATTGTAAGCTCTAATTCTCCCCAACCTTTGAGTCCACAGCTTTCGTAAAACGCTAGATTAGGCTTGTAGGAAACGCAATATTCCGCAGTAGCATCAATTATCTGTTTATTAAATTCAAAAATAGGATTTGGTAGTGCAAGCAGGTGCGCTGGGATTTTTTCTATATCCGAATCTAAGCCAACACAAAGGAAACTTCTCTTAAGTTTAATTTGTTCTGTTAATTTATTGTAATTCATGTAGATTTAATATTTAAAAATAAAAGGCTGTCCTTTTATTTTAAGTACAGCCTTTTACTATGTTTATGTTATGAAATTATTTTACAAGATTAATTTTTCTTGTTTCAACTTTATTGTCTTTAATAATTCTTGCGAAATAAGTACCGTTAGCATATTTGCTCATATCAACTGAGTTGTGGAAATCTGTAGTGTTGATAGATTCAACAACTTGTCCCATCATGTTGATGATTTCGATAGAAGCATTTTCTAAACCTTCGATATTTAACACACCGTTTGTTGGGTTTGGATAAATGTTTAAGCTTGTAAATACACCATTTTCGATATTTCCAGGGATTTCAGAACCATCTCTCATGTTTAATTTGATAGCTAAACCACCTTCTGCCCAGTTAGATAAAGCTATGAAGCTACCTGCACTTGTTCCAGTTAAGAACATTATGCTGTGTCCCCAGATACTCGCGTTAGCTTGTCTTTCGTATCCAATTTGAACATTACCTGGAGCAACTCCATTATAGTAAAATTCGATAGCTGCTCTAATTGTTCTACTTGTTTCGCCATCTCCAAATGTTACAAACGCAGGGTCAGTAAAGTTTAATGTAACCCATTTATCGTGATTTGCATCTTCAATTGTAAGTAAATCTGTAGAAGCGATTGTTATCCATTCGTTAGAAACGTTATCGAATTGTAATACATGACCAACGATACCAGCACCTGTAGGAGAGTCTTCACCTTCACCACCAGCTAAAAATACTTCTATGTTTTTGATTTCAGTTTCGAAGTTAAAAAGGAAAGATGTAGCAATCATTTCTCCGTCCATACCACCTGAATTCCAGTTTCCAACACCTGTAGATGAGAATCTTGGATTTCCTGTTGCTGCATTGATACTTGTTGTGTCAATAACGCGGCTAAAATATTTAGCTTCTTCTAAATTAGCTTCGTTTCCGTTTATTCTGAAGTATGAAGTATCAGAGTTGTTTTCAATAACTAAATCATCTTGTCCTTCAATACCAGTGTTATAAACTATAGTGTATAGACCCGATGCAAGGTCTCCTCCTGGAGTAAACAATTCGTTATCTCCAATAATATCGAAAGTGTCAGCAACATTAGATGCTAAAGTTGATCCTGTAACAGTTTGGTTGTAAACTTCAGCTCCTTGTGGGTCTAAGATCTGAACGTTAATAGTTGGTGTAATAGTGTTGATACCTGTATTTTTTGCAACTATGTTGAAAGCACAATAGCTTGCTTCAGCAGCAAATTGAATCTGAGGAATATTTCCATAATGCGAAGAGAAGTGGAAATAATCAACTTGAGAAACATCTGTGTAATCTGCATATTCAAAGAAATTTGTTACTCCGTGTACATAAGAAATGTCATAAGCTGGAGCTTGTCTTAGTACGATATCATCGATACTCCATGCGTAACCAGATCCATATTGAGCATCATCATCAAGGGCTGAAAATCTGAATCTAATAGATACATTAGCTTCGTTTGCTATTTCTGGCATAAGTATTATTACGTCTAGTGGTCCATATGAATTGGTAGCTATAACAGCGTTTACGTCAATAGATTTTGCAGTCCAAGTTGTACCACCATCAATACTATAATCAATATATGTAGAGTCTGAATTAAAAGCTCTATATACTTGAATAAATGATAATTCAGGAGAAGTAACATCTGTTAAGTCAATACCGTCAAATTGGATATAGTTATTAACAAGTTCAAAAGGAGTAAGTGCTCCAATAAGAATGTCAATAGGAGTAATGATAGCCATATTTCCACCTGATTCTGAATAATTTTTTACGTAATCAGAATACCAATAAACAGGAGACATCATTCCTTCTGGAGTACTGATTTGTCTAAGAGTTACAGAGTCAGTAACTTGCCAAGGTAGGCTAGTTCCGTCTTCAAGAAGAGTCCCGAAAGTCCAGTCTTCTGTACCTTCGTCAAAAGTCATTTGCCATGCTGGGTCAGCTTTTGATTGGCTTCTGATAATAGTTCTTTCACCATCAAATTCGCTTGATGTTTTTGCTTTAGCTTTAGCTTCAATAACAGATGTTTGCGATACTTGTCCTATTGCAAAACCTGCTAAACAAACAAAAGCTAATAAAGATGTAAATTTTCTCATAATAAATTTTTGTTTTAGTTTAAATTAAATTTTCTAATTCTTGCAGGCAAATATAGAACATATTTTAAAAATCAAAAATATTATTTGTTTTTTTTTGAAATAGAAAGATTAAAAAAAAGAAATTGGCTTATTATCACAAACTAATATATTAAGTTGTTATGTTTTTTTAGTCTTAGCAATTCCATTTTACGAGTATATGTGCCGAATGCACTAATTTTGGCTAAAGTAAAACCAGTTTTTCCATCTAATATACCTAGCTTAAAAATGTAATTAGTTATGAATTTGAAAAATGTAGATAAGAATATTAGTATAATATTAGTAGATTTTCCGTTTGTAAAGTCTTTGTTGGCATTGAGAATAGCATATTTTTCTGTTTTTTTGACATATTCTTCATGAGTGGAGTAGGTAAGATGCATTAAATTGCCATCAAGGTGTATATATTTTGGATTTTGCGAAAAGAAAATTGTTTCGTGTATTTTTCCTTGCCATTGGCCATAGTTTTTATTCCAAATTCTTATTTTTTTGTCAGGATACCAACCCCCAAATTTGACAGGAATATTACAATAATGATTTAAGCGGTTAAAAGTATATGCTATGTTTTCGTTGATATCATTAATATTGATGCTTTTGATAGATTCTTTGAGGGTATCGGATAAAAATTCATCGGCATCAATAGAAAAAATGAAATCGTATTTAGCACACGAATTTGCAAAGTTTTTTTGAGTAGAATAATCTTCAAATTTTTGAGAAATAAAATTTACATTAAATCTAGAACATATTTCTTTTGTTTTATCAGTAGAAAAAGAATCTAAGATAATTATGTCGTCGCTTAAATTACAAACCGAACTTAGGCATTTTTCTATGTTTTTTTCTTCGTTATAAGTTATTACGACAATACTAAAATTACTCATGCTGCAAATGTATTATATATTTTGTGTTTTTTTATAATTATACTAATAATTAATGTACTTTTGTTCGTTTAATTTTTTATAAAAATGAAGAAATTTATAACAGTTGCAGAGGCCGTGTCGAAGTTGAAAGATGGCATGACTATAATGATTGGAGGTTTTTTGGCTGCGGGTAGTCCAAAGCGTATTATTGACGCAATGGTGGAAGCAAAAATAAAAGATATTATATTAATATGTAATGATACGGCGTATGCTGATAAAGGCATCGGATTATTAGTTAGCAATAAGCAAGTAAAGAAAATAATTACGTCGCATATCGGAACAAATACTTCTTCTATCGAACAATTCAATAATAAAGAACTAGAAATAGAGTTTGTCCCTCAGGGTACTTTGGCAGAACGAATACGAGCAGCAGGAGCTGGTTTGGGAGGAATTTTAACTCCAACAGGAGTTGGAACAGTTGCTCAGGAAGGAAAACAAATAATAAGTTTAGAGGGTAAGGACTATCTTTTAGAAAAGGCTTTAAAAGCTGACGTAGCTTTGATATGTGCGAGTATTGCAGATACAGAAGGGAATTTGTATTACAAAGGAACTACTCATAATTTTAATCCTCTAATGGCAACTGCAGCAGAGCTTGTGATAGCAGAAGTAGGAGAAGTAGTAGAACCTGGAGAGATTTTAATGGAAAATGTTCATACTCAGGCATTATTTGTAGATTATATGGTAAAACAATAAAAATATAGTATTATGGAAAATAAATATAAATCAATAATAAGATTAAGAATGAGTTCACATGATGCTCATTATGGTGGAAATTTGGTAGATGGAGCAAAAATGTTGCAATTATTTGGAGATGTTGCAACAGAGTTGTTGATACAAAGAGATGGTGATGAAGGTTTATTTAAAGCATACGATATGGTGGAATTTTTAGCACCAGTTTATGCTGGAGATTATATTGAGGCAGTAGGAGAAATAGTAAGCGAAGGCAACACATCAAGAAAGATGATTTTTGAAGCTAGAAAAGTAATTGTTCCTCGTACCGATATTTCTGCATCGGCAGCTGATATTTTACCAGAACCAATTGTTGTTTGCAGAGCAAGTGGAACTTGTGTAACACCAAAAGATTGTCAAAGAAAATAATTATCAAAGCATAAAAACATGGAAAAATTAATAATAACCGCAGCAATTTGTGGAGCAGAAGTTTTAAAAGAGCATAATCCAGCAGTTCCATATACAATTGAGGAGTGCGTTCGCGAAGCAAAATCGGCTTACGAAGCAGGAGCTAGTATTATCCATTTGCATGTAAGATGGGACGATGGAACGCCAACACAAGATAAAGAAAGATTTAAAGCTGTAATGGATGCAATAAAAGCTGAAATTCCAGATGTGATAATTCAGCCTTCTACTGGTGGCGCTGTCGGAATGACAGATGATGAAAGGTTACAACCAACAGAACTTAATCCAGAAATGGCAACATTAGATTGCGGGACATTAAATTTTGGTGGTGATGAGGTATTTATGAATACTGAAAATACAATCAAGTATTTTGGAGAGAGAATGATAGAAAGAGGGATCAAACCAGAGTTAGAATGTTTTGATAAATCTATGATTGATATGGCTCTTAGATTACATAAAAAGGGTTATATAAAAGAACCAATGCATTTTGACTTAGTAATGGGAGTAAATGGTGGAATAACAGGAGAATTAAGAGATTTTGTATTTCTTGTAGATAGTTTACCAGCAGGATCTACGTATACTGTAGCTGGTGTTGGACGTTTTGAATTTCCATTGGCGATGGCTGCAATAATTTATGGCGGACATGTTAGAGTAGGATTTGAAGATAATGTATACTTGGCAAAAGGTGTATTAGCGAAATCTAATGGCGAATTAGTAGAAAAAGTTGTTCGCATGGCAAAAGAACTAGGTCGAGATATAGCAACACCTGCCGAAGCGAGAGAAATTTTAGGTTTAAAAGCATTATAATTAGCAATATAATATTTATTAAAATGAATAAAGGGTGTATTTATGGCACACATAGAGTGTTAGAGCCAAAAGGAACATTGCCACAACCAGCGCAAAAGCTTGATAATACAATGAGTATTTACGATAATGAAATACTTATAGATGTAATAACATTAAATATTGATTCGGCAAGTTATACTCAAATACGACAAGTATGTAATGATAATCCAGAGAAAATGAAGGATATGATTACAACAATAGTTGCAGAACGAGGAAAAATGCAAAATCCGGTAACGGGATCTGGAGGAATGTTGATAGGCATAGTGAAGGAAATAGGTCCAAATTTTCCAGATAAAAATTTAAAAGTAGGCGATAAATTAGCTACTTTGGTATCTCTTTCTTTGACGCCATTAAAAATAGAAGAAATAGTAAATTTAAAAGCAGATCACGATCAAGTAGATGTAAAAGCGCAAGCTATTTTATTTGCAAGTGGAATTTATGCAGTTTTACCAAATGATATTCCAGAAAAGTTATCACTAGCAGCTTTAGATGTAGCGGGAGCTCCAGCTCAAGTAGACCGTTTAGTGAAAAAAGGAAACACAGTTTGTATCATCGGAGGCGGTGGAAAATCTGGTGTTTTGTGTTGTTACCAAGCAATGAAAAATGTAGGTGAAAATGGAAAAGTTATAGTAGTTGAGTATTCACAAGAAAATGCACAACGAATTATAGATTTAAAATTAGCTCATCATGTAATAGTAGCAGATGCGACTGATGTGATGGATGTTTATAGAAAGGTAAGCGAACTTGTAGGAGAAGAAGGCTGTGATGTAACAATAAACAATGTAAATGTTCCATCAACTGAAATGACATCTATATTGGTGACGAAAGAAGATGGAGTTATTTAT
>CAYJBL010000055.1:8765-10036 GCA_964368115.1 uncultured Bacteroidales bacterium | reverse complement strand
GATTCTATTTTTCTGAAGCAGAAGCTCAATATCGTTATAGAAAAATTCCTTTTTGAATAATTTAGGGATTACCATACCGCATTCTATCATTCGAGAATTTATGTAGTCGAAGTGTGAATCAGCAAAAAATACTTTTGAGGAGTGTCCACGAATTTGAAAATTTAGCATGTCTCCGAAAATTATACCTCGGTTTGTAGCTGAGATATAAGCATCGCCAATAGGAAGTATTTTGCTATTAAGCATTATGTGTTTTGCCATTATTTATTTAGTATTATTTCTTTGCAAATATTTAGAATACTCGTGTTTGGTTCAATAAGAATGCCGCTGATACCTGTTTTTTTTGCAGCAATAATATCGCGTTCAGAATCACCAATCATAAACGATTTTGAAATATTAATCTTATAAGATGCTATAGCTTTTTGTAGCATTAAATTATCGGGTTTTCTGCAGATACATTTTGAGAAATCTTGATGATGAGGGCAAAAATAGAAATCATCAACATATGTATTATGCTTTTTTAAGTAAGATTGCAGCTTGTCGTGCATTGCCAGTACATCGGAATTGGAGTATAGTTTTTTTGCAATCCCTCCTTGGTTTGATATAATAATTACGATATACCCACGCTCTTTTAATAGGTATATGCTTTCTGCAATATCATCATTGATAACAAATGCATCAATATTTGTTGCGTAGTGTCCGAGTTCTTTGTTTATTACCCCGTCTCTGTCTAAAAAAACTGCTTTATTCATATGTTTACATGAAATTTGAAATTTGGGTCAAAAAATGAGTCAAAAGGCTTGGTTCAAGTAGAATAGGGAAGCAGAACCCAAATACGGCACCCCAAAAATGAGCATCATGCCCGATATTGTCGGTTCCCTTTTTCGACATCCTATACGAATAAATGAGATAAAGAACACCGAAAATAATACCTGGGATTGGAAGTACGCCAAAGAAATAAACTTTATTCCATGGATTGAAAAATATTGAAGCAAAGACAATTGCAGAAGTAGCTCCAGAAGCTCCAACTGCCGAATAGTAAGGATTATTTTGATTTTTAATGTAGCTAAATATTGAGGATACAACAATAGAACTAAGATATAAAAGAATAAAAATAATACTTGCAGACTTACCCCAAATAATTGAGAAATATTGAAGTAATGCAGAGCCAAAAGACCAGAATACAAGCATATTTACAATTAAATGTGTCCAATCTGCATGTAAAAATCCATGGGTGACAAATCTAAAATATTGTCGATTTTCTTTTATTTTGT
>CAYJBL010000055.1:8162-8701 GCA_964368115.1 uncultured Bacteroidales bacterium | reverse complement strand
CATTCCAGAATCGTTTGGAGTAGAGCAGCCAACACCTTTTGATTTTAAGTCACATTCGCGTAAATACCCGATAATTCTAAATAATTTTTCGATAGGGTAGTTTTTGCTAGCATTCATATATTCTGATACAAAATATGGGTTGATACCCAGAATAGAAGCTACATTGTTTTTACTTTTGTCTGTAAGTGAGGCAAGTAAAATAAGTTTTCTAAAATATCCATACAAACTGCTAATTACGACAACAAGAGGGTGGTTTTTAGGGTCTTTTGCAAAAAAATCGATAATTCGATACACTTTGATTTTATCTTTTATTCCTAAAGCCTTTTGTAATTCAAAAACGTTAAATTCTCTACTAATACCTATATTCTTCGCAACGTCGTCCTTTTGGATTTGTGTTTGTTCTTTTGGTAGGCTAATTTTTAGTTTATTAAGTTCATTGTTTAATCGCGAAAGATCGGAGCCTATACTTTCAAATAATAAACTAATCGCTTCGGGATGAATAGATAATCCATAATTTGATATATTTGATGTTATCCACG
>CAYJBL010000055.1:5804-8152 GCA_964368115.1 uncultured Bacteroidales bacterium | reverse complement strand
TATAATTTTTTGGATTCAAAAATAACTCCAGATTTAGAAATTAATGAATTAATTTTTAGTCGTTTATCTATAGTTTTAGTGTTTTTAAAACTGAAAACTAAGATTGTAGACTTCATAGGCTCTAAAACATACGGCTCAAAGTCTTTAAATTTTTTTATATCTTGAGCTTCTTTGATGATTATAATTTGGTGATTAGCCATCATTGGATAGCGTTTTGCAAGTTCAATCACCTCTCTGACATTTATATCTTTGCCGTATAATGTAGTTTGATTAAAAGCTTTTTCGGCTTCGGTAAGAATATTTTTTGATATGTAATTTGTTAGTTCGTCAATATAAAAAGACTCCTCGCCATAAAAAAGATAGAAAGGTTTATATATTTTATTTTTTAAATCGTTTAGTATGATGTCGAAATTCATAATTGTTAAAATAATTCAATACAAAATTAAACATTTAAGGGATAACCTAAAAAATAATGTTTAATTTTGGCAAAAAAGAAGTTTACCTACTTAGTTAATAATAATATAATGGGAAATAGTAAATTAGGATTAGACAGTAATAAGATTATCGATGCAAAAACGCTGGCAAAAAACATCGCTTATGATGTTCAGACTTTCGTAGATAGCTATACAACAGTGGCTGTTGAACGAACATTATGTCGATTAATCGGAATTGATGGAGTTGATAAAAATGATATTCCATTGCCAAATGTGGTTGTAAATCAGTTGCATGAAAATGGAGCTGCAGGAAATGGAGTATTGTATTATATTGGTAATGCTATGCTTCATACAGGATTATCGGCGCAAGAAATAGCCGAAAAAATTGCTAATGAAGATTTCAATATGGTTGATTTGCCAAAACAACCAAACAAAAAAATCGAAGAAACAATAGGTGTTCTTGTAGAAAAAAGTATTGCAAGGATTCAAGCAAACGTTTCAAGTAGAAAAGAATATATTGATAAATTAGGTGAAGGAAAGAAGCCTTACCTATATGTAATAGTAGCAACGGGGAATATTTATGAAGACGTGATTCAAGCGCAAGCAGCAGCACGTCAAGGAGCAGATGTGATTGCAGTAATTCGTACTACAGGGCAAAGTTTATTGGATTATGTTCCTTATGGGGCAACGACAGAAGGCTTTGGAGGGACATTTGCGACGCAAGAAAATTTCCGTATAATGCGAAAAGCATTAGACGAAGTCGGTGAGGAAGTAGGAAAATACATTAGATTGTGTAATTATTGTTCAGGTTTATGTATGCCTGAGATAGCTGCAATGGGAGCTTTAGAACGCTTGGATGTGATGTTGAATGATGCTCTTTATGGGATATTATTTCGCGATATCAATATGCAACGTACAATAGTTGATCAGTATTTTTCGCGTGTGATAAATAGTTTCGCAGGTGTAATTATAAATACTGGCGAAGATAATTACCTGACAACAGCAGATGCATTTGAACAAGCGCACACAGTACTAGCTTCAGATTTAATTAATGAACAGTTAGCTTTATTAGCAGGAATGCCAGAAGAGCAAATGGGATTAGGACACGCGTTTGAAATGAATCCTGAATTAGAAAATGGATTTTTGTACGAATTAGCACAAGCTCAAATGACAAGAGAAATTTTTCCAAAAGCAACATTGAAATATATGCCACCAACAAAATTTATGACGGGCAATATATTTAAAGGGCAAATCCAAAATGCTTTGTTTAACGAAATTGCAATATGGACAGGACAGGGAATTCAATTATTAGGAATGATAACAGAGGCTGTTCACACACCTTTTATGTCGGATAGATATCTTGCTATTGAGAACGCGCAATACATATTTAATAATATGAAAAGTATTGGCGAAGAGGTAGAGTTTAAAAAAGATGGAATAATTCAGAAACGTGCTCAAAAAGTTCTGAGCGACGCATACGATTTATTAAAAGAAATCGAAAAAGAAGGGCTTTTTGAATCATTAGAAAAAGGATTATTTGCAGATGTAAAACGACCAAAAACTGGAGGGAAAGGATTAGCAGGAGTAGCAGCAAAAACAGATAATTATTTTAATCCATTTATAAACATAATGAAAGGAGGAAGCAAGTAATGAGTGGTGGACTATATTCTATGGAGGAAAAAACCTTCGACCAAACTTTAGATTTAAAAAATGTTAAGCCTTACGGCGACACGATGAATGATGGTAAAACACAAATAAGTTTTACATTGCCTGTTCCATGTAACGACGAAGCAATTGAAGCAGCAAAGCAATTGATGAGGAAAATGGGATTTGAAAATCCTCAGGTGGTTTATTACAAGCAACTAACAGATGGATTTACATTTTTCAATTGCTATGGTTCTTGCCAACATTCAA
>CAYJBL010000055.1:0-5759 GCA_964368115.1 uncultured Bacteroidales bacterium | reverse complement strand
GGATATGAAAGAAACAGACGAGTTTGTTAAGGAATCTATTGGACGAAAAATAGTGGTTGTAGGAGCTAGTACAGGTACAGATGCGCATACTGTTGGAATAGACGCTATTATGAATATGAAGGGGTATGCAGGACATTACGGTATTGAGAGATACGAAATGTTTGAAACACTTAATATGGGAAGTCAAGTTCCAAATGATGAATTTATTGCTAAGGCAATAGAAATGAATGCAGACGCCTTATTAGTATCACAAACTGTAACACAAAAGGATGTTCATATAAAAAACCTAACAGAATTGGTAGAACTGCTAGAAGCAGAAGGATTAAGAGAAAAAATTATCTTGATTTGTGGAGGTCCAAGAATTTCTCACGAATTGGCAAAAGAATTAGGTTATGACGCAGGATTTAGCATGAATTCTTACGCAAATGATGTGGCGAGTTATATTGCTCAAGAAATGGATAGAAGACAAAACAATAAATAGGCATAATTATGGATAAAAATCAAATAAGGGAAGTTATCGCAAAGCGCGTAGCATTAGAATTAAAAGATGGAGATGTTGTAAATTTAGGAATAGGTTTACCAACTTTAGTCCCAAATTATTTGCCGAAAGATATAAAACTTACACTTCAAAGTGAAAATGGTTTGTTGGGAATGGGGCCAACGCCAGCTAAGGGAGAAGAAGATGAAAATATGGTAAATGCAGGAGGTGGTTATATTACAGCTTTTCCAGGTGCAGCATCTTTTGATTCGGCAACTTCATTTTTGGTTATTCGCGGAGGTCATGTGAATGTAACAGTGCTTGGAGCAATGCAAGTTGATGAAAAAGGTGACCTAGCAAATTGGTCTATACCTGGAAAATTAACCACTGGAATGGGCGGTGCTATGGATTTACTAGTTGGAGCTAAACGTGTAATTCTAGCAATGGAGCATACCGCAAAAGGAAATCCAAAAATCCTAAAAGAGTGTAACTTACCGCTAACTGCAAAAGGACAAGTTAATACAATTATTACCGAAATGGGTGTAATGGAAATTACCGATAGAGGAATAGAATTGATTGAAATAAATCCAGAATTTACAATAGAGCAAGTACAAGAAGCAACTGAAGCAAAATTGGTTGTCTCGGAAAATATAAAAGAAATGAAACAGTAAATTATGAAACGAACATGAAAAATACTCATTGTATATTATGGCAAAGACAAAGTTTCGATTAAGCGAGCGCAATTGAACTTGTTCATAATTGCCAAGCATGAGAAACTTATACAATGATATTTTTCATTGAGAGTTCCATCTGACCGATAAAATAATAATAAAAAATAACAGATGAAAAAAGTATTTATAGTCGCAGCAAAACGTTCTGCAGTAGGGAAATTTGGAGGTACATTGTCATCACTGACAGCTCCTAAAATAGCATCGATAGTATTGAAAAATATGTTAGATGAAACTAAAGTTGATGCATCCGAAATAGATGAGGTAGTAGTTGGAAATGTTTTATCGGCAGGAAATGGGCAAAATGTTGCTCGTCAATCTACCATAAATGCAGGTATTCCGAACGAAGTGCCAGCATTTTCGTTAAATATGGTTTGTGGTTCTGGAATGAAAGCAATTGCAAATGCGTTTTCTTCGATAAGAGCTGGTGAAGCAAATTTAATTATTGCTGGAGGAACAGAATCTATGTCAAATGCACCATTTTTATTGTCTGGACAAGTTCGTAATGGGATTAAAATGGGGAATTTCTCAACAATAGACCATATGATTCAAGATGGTTTATGGGATGCATTTAATGATTATCATATGGGAGTGACAGCAGAAAATATTGCTGTAAAATATGATATTTCGAGAGAAGAGCAAGATGCATTTTCTGTAAAATCGCAGGAAAGAGCAGCGAAAGCACAAGATGCAGGAAGTTTTAAAAGTGAAATAGTTCCGATAGAAATAGCAACAAGAAAAGAAACAATAATTTTCGATACAGATGAACACTTAAATAGAGGTTCTAGTTTAGAAAAATTGGCAAAACTTAGACCTGCGTTCAAAAAAGATGGAACAGTAACGGCAGGAAATGCATCTGGGATAAACGACGGAGCATCGTTTGTTATGTTGGCTTCGGAAGAAATGATTGAAAAATATAACTTAACACCTTTAGTTGAAGTTGTTGCTGTTGGACAAGGAGGAGTAGATCCTTCGGTTATGGGATTAGGACCAGTTCCTGCTATTGCTGATGTTCTAAGAAAAGCAAACATAAAACTTACAGATATAGATGTATTAGAACTTAACGAAGCATTTGCAGCGCAATCTTTAGGAGTAATAAAACAGCTTTGTGTTGATCATGGTGTTGAACAATCATTCTTTGATGAGCGATGTAATAAAAATGGTGGAGCTATAGCTCTTGGACATCCAATCGGAGCGTCGGGAAATAGAATCGTTGTAACATTAATTCATGAAATGAAACGCCAAAATAATATATATGGTTTAGCATCATTATGTATTGGAGGCGGTATGGGAACCGCAATTGTACTAAAAAATGTAAAATAATAATACATTCATAACTTAATGTTTTTCAGTTGGCACGGATATTTATTCATGCCAACTTTTTTTATTTATATGTGCTGTCATTGCGAGGAGTGCAACGACGCGGCAATCTCGGGAGGCATGCACAATACAAAATAATCAACACGAATGCGAAGCATTCACTGCACTAGCCGCATCGGCGTCAAACGTTTTTGCATACTTTTTTCGTTGCTAATCTTTAGTTCAACGACACCATTGAAAGTAATTAGATTGGAGTTAAAAAGTATGTGCCCGTCTGGCATGAAGACAAAACGAATATTATTTTACCGTAAAAACATAGATTGCTTCGCATTCGCTTTTAGTAGGCACGTTCTACCCAAGTATTAAGATAAAAAAACAGATCGCCGCACTTTGTTCACAATGACGCTGGTGTATGAGTGTTAACATAGAGATTCATAATGTTTTATGTTTATTTATTGAAGCAAAAATAAATATAAAAATTCTGTGTTATTTGTGTAAAAAAATGACAATCCTCATGTTTGAAAATATTTGTTGTTATTAACATTGTGCGGTTAAAAAAGAGCTTTATAAATTTAAAAATATAGTAAATTAAATATTTGTTAAACAAAAAAGAAAGATGAGAAGAACAAAACTTTTTTTAGGAACGATTCTATCATTATTCATGTTGATGTTTGCGAGTACGGTAAACTCCCAAACTTTAACGAATGGTGATTTTGAATCGTGGACTGGAAGTTCTCCTGATTCGTGGACAATAACAAGTTTGGGAACAGGATTGAGCTTAGAACAGTCTAGTGATGGAAGTGGGTATAACGATGTGGGTTATGCTTTATTAGTGAATCAGAGTGGTGCTTGGGTACCAAATTCCTCGATTCAGTTGCAGCAAGAAATTGCAGGATTAACAGCAGGAAATTACTACAATTTATCTGCAATGGTGAAATCCAACGATGACCAAATGATTTTCAGATTTTCTGAATTAGTATGGTTAGATGCTGGAGGAGCACAAGTAGGCGATGCACTAACTACAGGGTTTACAGAATTTAACCCAGTAACAGGAAACGTATGGACAAATTTTGGTTTTAAACACAATCAATTATTAGTCCCAGCGACCGCAGTTAGTGCAAGAGTAACAATGCTTGTTTCGTCGCAATTTACAGCAGTAGCAGGAACATCAACCATAATGGTAGATGATATTGCTTTTGAGGATGTAACAGACGAAAGAGCAGCAGCAATTGTGCATGCGCAAGAAAATACAACACTAAGTGTTACGCCAGATGCATTGGTTGCAACAACTGCAGCAACTGCAAGTATGGATGTAGCGTTGAATTTTCCAACATTTATGGAACATTTCCCAGCAAATTGGCAATGGGATGTTCAAATAAATTCTACTCCAGCCTTACCAGCAGGAACACAAATAAATATAATGTTAGGAACGACTCCGTTCGGAACTTATACAGCAGCAGTAGCGACAGAGAATTTATGGTTAATGAGTTTAGATAATCCAGATAATTATTCTCGTGACTTTTTATTAAATGCATTAGCTAGTTATGGAATGACATTCCAAATATCTGGAATTGACACAGAAGCTGTTTATAATATTTCCTTTGAGGTAGTAGCTGATGTAGCAACAGGATTTACTGCAGAAGCAGAAAACGAATGGACATCGATAAAATCGGCACAAGCAGCCTTAACAGTAAGTAACACGCCAGTGGTAACTTTCCCATTGTTTGAGGATTTTGAAGATGATATTTCATTTTTCGAGAATGCAGATGGAAATAGTGTAGATTGGGCAGTAAATACAAGTATAACTTATGGTGGTTCTGCTCAAAGTTATCACAATGATTACACATCAAGTAATGAAAATATATTGCAACTAGCAGGAGCAATGACAATACCAGTAGATGTAAATCCAATATTATCGTTTTGGCATATAGCAAAAACTGAGTCAAATTGGGATCATGCTTATGTAGAAATATCTACAAATGGTGGAACATCGTGGGCTGCTTTGCCACAATCGGCATATATTGGAGAAGGAAATTATGCCCCAAACACTAGTAACAACCCAGCGGGACCATGTTTTGATGAAGCAGCATATTCTCAATGGAGTGCTACAACGCCAACAAATGATTGGTGGAAACAAGAAAAGTTTTCACTATCAGCATATGCAGGGCAAAGTATAATGATACGTTTTAGATTAGATAGTGACAGTGGTGGCGAAAGAGCAGGTTGGTATTTAGATAATATAAATATTTACAACGAAACATGTCCAAATCCAAGTGATTTAATAGTGTCAAATATTACAGCATATACAGCAGATCTAGCTTGGGAAGCAGGAGCAGACGAAACGGCATGGATTTTAGAAGTTGGCCCTGATGGATATACAGTAGGTACAGGTCTACGTGATATTTATGAGCCGACTGAAACTACTTTATCATTAGTAGATTTAGATCCAGACACATCTTATGATGTTTATGTGCGTGCAAACTGTGGCGATGTTGATGGAAACAGCGATTGGATAGGTCCAGTTTCGTTTACAACTCCAGTATCTTGCGTTGAACCAAACTATGAAAGAATATTTGAAGTTTTACAGTCCTCAGCAAAAATAGAATGGGAAAACCCAGCAAATGCAGAGGATGTAACAATACTCTATGGAACAGATGGATTTAATCCAAGTTCGGGAGATGGTTTGATAGGAACAGAAATGGTATCTGCACCAGACACTATATTTGCTTTCCAGAATTTAACAGCAGGAACGGTTTATGATGTTTATTTACGTGCGAATTGTGGCGATGTAGATGGAAACAGCACACTTGATGGACCATATAGTTTTACAACATTATGCGCTTCTTTTGTGCCTGATTTTATGGAAGATTTTGCAACTTATCCTGTAGATTGTTGGACAGAAGCACAGGGATTACTTGTAGAAATAGTAAATATGACTGGAACAAGTTCAGATTGGACAAGTGATGGTTTCGCAAATGATGGTTCTAGTGGAGCAGCAAGAATGGAAATTTACTCTACAAGTAAAGATGAGTGGTTGATATCTCCAGTAATTGATCTTGGTGATGGCTCTACAAGCTATATGCTGCAGTTTGATTTGGCGTTGACAGATTGGATTGACTCAGACCCAGCAAATACAAGCGGAACAGATGATAAATTTGCAGTGGTAATTTCTACTGATGCAGGCGCAACATGGTCGTCGATGAATACATTAAGATTATGGGATAATGCAGGTT
>CAYJBL010000054.1:6348-10103 GCA_964368115.1 uncultured Bacteroidales bacterium | reverse complement strand
ATATCAACTTCTAATTTATATCCAATTCTACCTACTAACATTGCATTTTCATACGAGTATTGAGCTCCGAGTGTTTTAGGTAAATATAGCGAATTTGCAATTTGGTAGCAGAATTTATCTGTTTCTATATTGGCATTTTGACCTACAGAAAGCATAAATTTGAATTTATATTTATCATCAAATAAATTAGAAATTCCACCTTCGATGATTCCAGGTTGAAGATAGATTGTATTTATTTTTAATTTTAAAAATTCGCCACTAGCTGATGCTAAAAAACCATGAAAAGCTCTGTTCGATGATATCCAAGAATCGTATCCTGTAAAATTCATATCTTCGGCACCTGTGCCAATATTTAGGATTGTTTTATTTGCGGTAATATAGAGTTGATTATTTTTACCGGAGCATGAAAGTTTACATCAAAACTTTTGTTGTCGCATATAGCACCAGCTGCATTAACAATATAGTCAATCTGACCTTCATTTTGTATACTAGAAATAAAACTATCAATTGAATTTGTGTTGCAAAAATCGCAATGTATAAGTTTTGAATTTTGTATACTTTCGATGTTTTTGCGCTGTGAATTATAATGTAATATTTGTTTTGCACCGCGCTTTTCTAGTTCTACGGCTAATTTGCTGCCAATATTTCCTGATGCTCCAAGAATTAAAACTTTTTTGTCTTGTAGTTCATCATTATGAAGATAGAAATTATTTGATTTGCTTTTGGTTTCGTGGCATATATATGTGAATGCACCATAGTTTCCCCCAACACCTGCAGTGGCACTAAGTATTTTTGTGCCAGTTTTTAATTGATTGTCTGTTTTCATAATAGACAAGGCAAGAGGAACAGTAGAGCCACTTACATTTCCATATAAATTTTGAGCCTTTATGTGTACTTTGTTAATTGGTACGTTCATTTTTTCGGCACATGAAAATAATATTACGTTACCTGTTTGGTGAGGAACGAAATAATCAATATCATTTATATTCCAGTTTGTTTTTGTCAAACATTCTTTAGACGCAAGTGGGATATTTATTGTAGCGCGATCTTTAATTAAACTATCGTTCATATATAAATTCCAATTTGAATCGACTCCCACGTTGTCTAGCATTAATAGGTCATGTTTATTTACAATATTTTGAATGCCATAATTTATGTTATCATTTATTTTACTGATTATAACAGCGGCAGAAGCATCTCCAAAAGTAACAAATGGAACAAATTTTATTCTGTTTGTTAGAAACGAAGACATCGTTTCGGTGTGTGCAACAACAATGTGCTTGGCCTCAGGATGGATTTTAAAATAGTTTATAGCGCGTTCTAAATTTAGGTTAAATCCGGCGCAACCAGAGCTAAGAGTAAATGCAGGTTTTTTATTGTCGAAGTCGACGAAATATGATTTGATAGAAGCTGCAATACCTGGAGCTTGTTGGTGTTGAGACACAGAACTAACAAACCAAGCATCAATATTGTTTGCGTTTATTTCGGCGTCGTGTAAGGCATTTTTCACAGCGTTTATTGCTAAATCTAATGATGACTCTGCATAGTATAATTTTTTTGCAGTAGGAGGAAATGGGGTTACATGACACCTTTCGTAGAATCCCATTTTGTAACCTGCGAAATATTCGAAAGGAGAGGTGTGTGGGTTTTGTTCTCTATATTGTCTGTAATTATTGCTGCAGCTTATTTTTTCGGTGCTAAAACCCTGTAAAAAACCTTTGTCGATAGCGTTGTATATATCGTCGTTACTGATCTTAAATTTCCCAGTTGAGTATCCAAATCCTGAAAATATATAATTTGTATATTGTGCCATATTCTTATCTTTAGTATCTTAAATAACCATCTTTTATTACCTTTAAGTTAGACTCAAAGCTAATCCTGACATTACTTGTTTTTAATCTATATACAGATTTTAGCATGCGCATTGCAATAGTATCTTGATTTATAAGCTCTTTCTGACCAATCATCATCATAGATGCTTGAATTTGAGCATTATCTAATTTACTTATCATGCCAGTGTCAATAAGTCCAGGAAGATAATAAATACATCGAACGTTTTTTTGATACATTTGGTCTGCAAAGTTTACAGCATAGCCTCGTAAGGCACGTTTTGACGCAACATACGGTGCAGAACCAGGGAACTGAGCATCTTCGCCAACCGAACCAGTTATTAGGCACGATTCAGTGATTAAGTTCTTAAATTGTTCTGTAAGATTTTTAACAGAAAAATAATTTGCATTTAATATTTGCCTAAATTCATCTGTACAAACTTCACTTGCTTTCGATAAACTACCTGTAATGGCATGGGTAATAATTAAATGGTTAATATTGGTGTTATGACTTGATAGTTTGTTCTTGTAGTCTATGATGTGGCTTATGTTGGATAAGTCAGCTTGCCATAGTTCTATATTTACTCCATATTCTGCAACAAGATCGTTTTTCAGCTTATCTGCTTTTTCTTTGTTGCTATTGAAATGTAGTATTAGATTTGCACCTTCTTTTGCTGCAAACTTGGCAATTAATTGACCTATTCCTCCGCTTGCACCTGTAATAAATATTGTTTTATTATTTAATTCTTTTTTAGGTGAAAATTTATATATTTTCTCTGGAACAGTGTATGAAAATCCTCCAAATTCTCCACCCAAGCCTGCAACTCCAGTAAGAATTTTGTGATTTGGCTTTAGGTTGCCTTTATTTTTTAAACAAGCAATAGCAGTAGGTACAGATGCACCTGATAGATTTCCAAATGTATATTGGACATCTTGATAAATTTTGCTTAGCGGGATATCTAATTTTTTTGCGACAGAATGTACAATAGCATTACCTGTTTGATGAGGTATAATGATGTCATAGTCTTTATGCTGCAGATTATCTTTTTGCATAATTGTATCCATTGCTTTTATTATGTTAGGCACAGCTCTATATTTCACCATACGTGGATTCATAAAAAGCATACCTTTTTTATTTGCACCTAAAAAGTCAAGCATTGCAGAGTCTTCAAAATTGCAAATATTTGTAATGCCACATTTTTTTTCTGTTGGTACTTTGCTTACTACTATTGCAGCAGCAGAATCCCCAAAAGTAACAAATGGTACAAAATCAGATTCATTTGTAAGTAATTCAGTCATTACTTCGGCATGGGCTACTACAATGTGTTTAGCATTTTTGTGTTCTTCAAAAAAAGCAATTGCATTTTCAAGATTTATATTAAATCCAACACAAGCTGAGCATAGTGAAAATGTAGGCTTTTGGTTGTCAATATCAGTGAAGTATGATTTTAGAAATTCTGCTATGCCAGGTGCAATTTGGTGCGCAGTGGCTGTGCCAACAAACCATGCATCAATATCGTTACCAGAGACCCCTGCATCGTTTAGAGCCTTCTCTGTTGCCTCAACGCATAGGTCTAAACTATTCTTAGCATCATTATATTTGGGCTTGGTAGGAGGAAATGGTACTACGCTATATCTGTACTTGAATCCCATACCATCTTCTGCTAAATAATCGAATGCAGATTTATTTTGATTTGTTTTTTTATATTCGCAATAAGCTTCGCTTTCAAGGATCCTATTTTCATTAAATCCTTTTAAATAAGACGTTTTTATACTGTTTAGAATGTCATTATTACTAATCTGATATTCACCAACAACAAACCCAAGTCCTGAAAATATATAACTATTTACCATTGTCATTCTTTAATTTGTTTTTATAGTTGAAGAAATCTTCTATTTTTTGTTTTCCAGATAATTGTAATGTCG
>CAYJBL010000054.1:0-6338 GCA_964368115.1 uncultured Bacteroidales bacterium | reverse complement strand
CTAAATTCTTTTGCTTCAATGTCCATGCAGTAATTAAGATTTTCGTATTGGTTTAAATTTATTATACGTTTAATTTGTTTAAGAGATTCGTATGATTTTGATTTTAAGGTTTTTGCTAATGCAAATGCAGCTTCAAATACGTTGTTATCTTCTACGATTTCTTGAATCAATCCATTATTTTTGGCTTCGTCCACAGGAATTTGTTTGCCAGTGAATAAAAAATAGGTAGCATTTGATTGGGTAAATATTTTTGAAAATATACTAATTCCACCTGCTCCAGGAATGATTCCTAAGTCAGATTCTGGTAATCTAAGGTCAGTGTCTCGAGTGCAAAATCTTATGTCACAGTGTAATGATAACTCTAAACCACCGCCATATACAATACCTTTTAGTGCTGCAATTACAGGAATATCTAGATTTTGCAACATTGAAAAACAAAATTGAGCTCTTTTTGCCATTAAATATGCTTTGTCGTAATCAGCTGTGACAATTTCTTTTAAATCTCCACCAGCAGAAAATACTTTATCTGTTCCATGTATAATTAAAACTCTAATTTTAATATTGTCTGATATATAATTAATGGCATCTTCAAATTCATCTAATTGCAATTGACTTAATGAATTAAGTTTTGATTCGTTATTGAATTGTATTATTGCAATATTGTCGTCAATACTAAAATTTATTGTTTGATAATTCATGATAAATATTTTCACAAATATAAGTATAAACAAGAAAATTCAATGCTTATAAACTGCGATTGTTGTTTTTTATAATTTTTTGTTAAAAAAACATGTATTATTTGCTATTTGTTAATAAATTATGATTATTTTTGCGCACGATTTTTAAATATTTAAGAGAATTATGAGAAAAATTTTATTGCTAGCAACATTAGCGATTTTTGTTTTGGGAAATGTAAATGCTCAAAGAACAGCTGACGATAGTAATCCTGAGCTTATTTTTGGTAAATTTAAAGAAAATTGGTTTATTGATTTAGGTTTTGGGGGAGAAATGTATGTAACAGGAAGTGCTCCAAGAATACCAACAATTACAGAGTTTAATTTAAACGCAGCTCCGATGATACGATTATCGGCAGGTAAATATTTTAATCATTATTTAGCATTGAGAATGAAATTTGATCAAGCATTCGTAAAAGGCGAAAGTGATTTTGGTAGAAATGCGTTTGTTGCGTTAGGTTCAAACGATTTTTCAATGTCGACTACATCTGTTCATGGAGATCTTATGTTAAATTTATCTAGTATTTTAGGTGGATATAAAGGAGATCGTTTTTACGAAATAATTCCATTTATTGGTGCTGGTGTTATTATGGCTTATAATTCTGAAAAATCAGTTATTTTTGAAAACTACACAGGTTTAGGTCTTTATAATGACTTTAGAATTAATAATAGTCTGTCTGCATTTTTAGAAATTCAAGCTGTGGCAACTAGAGGTAATGCTCATGGTGAAGCAAAAGGAACAGGTCCAAATATTTATCCATTTAGTGCAACAGTTGGTGTAAGATACAACATATCGCCAAAAGAAGCAAATAAAGGTCAAAGCGAACTAGTAACAGAAGATTATAGAGTAAATTACTTTAGATCAGTAGAACAATCTGATGCATATAATAATTGTATTGCAGAAAGTGCACCAATTAAAAAACAACTTATTGAGTGTGAAACACAAAAAGGAGTTTCTGAAGAAGAAATGACAACATTGGAAACAGAACTAGAAACTCTTAAAGCAAGAGAAGAAGCTCACGAAAAAGAAATTGAAAGAATAAAAAGAAATATTGAGCAAATAGAAGTTCAAAGAGTAGAAGAAAGAAAATTATTGATAGTAAGATTAGATTCTGTTAATGTTGGTGATAATAAAATATTCTTTAATATCAATTCTAGTAAACTTAAACCTATCGATATACTTAAATTAGAAAATATAGCAAAAGTAATAAATGATAATACACATTTACAATTTGTAATTGAGGGTTATGCAGATTCACAAACAGGAAAAATTGCTCATAATAGAAGATTAACTCTAAGACGTGCAGAAGCTGTTCGCAAGATATTAGTTGATACTTATGGTGTAAATTCAGATCAAATAGAAATTGCAGGTAAAGGAGGTGTAAGTTACCTTTCAGATAAACCAGAAGGAAACCGTACGATACAAATCCTAGTAAAAGATTAGATAAGTTTTTTAAATTTAAATAAATTAGGTGCCATTATTTTGTAGCAATTACAAAAAGTGGCACTTTTTTTATAAAATATATTTAATGAAGTATGAAAATGCCAACATTATTTCAATCAATAATCCCTATTGTAATATTGTTTACCTTAATAATTATTAATATAATTACTGTTGATGATTCATTGGCAGGGGCAAATCAATTGTCTTTGATCTTATCAGCATTTGTAGCAGGGCTAATTGCTATTTATAATAAAGTATCTTGGCAAAATATTATGTCCAATATTATTTCTTCGTTTTCATCAGTAGTGCCAGCAATAATAATATTAATGCTTGTAGGAGCTCTATCTAGTGCGTGGATGGCAAGCGGTATTATACCAACAATGATTTACTATGGATTAGAAATTCTTAGACCAGAATATTTTTTGCCAGCAACAGTTGTTATAACATCATTTATATCGGTAGTAATTGGTAGCTCTTGGTCAACAATTGCAACAGTTGGCGTAGCGTTGATAGGAATTGGAAATGCACTCGGGTTCGACCCAGCGTGGACAGCTGGTGCGATAATATCTGGAGCTTACTTTGGAGATAAAATTTCACCACTTTCGGATACAACAAACTTGGCTGCAGGAATAGCTAAAGTAGATTTATTTGTTCACATAAGATTTATGATGAATACAACTTTACCTTCAATTATCATATCAATTATTGTATTTACTATTTTAGGAATTGGAAATTCAGATACTGTAACATTAGAATCAATAAACCAATTTAAGATAGGAATAAAATCAATTTATAATATAAACGGGTTATTTTTATTGATTCCGCTGGTTACAATTTTTATGATCATTCGAAAAATATCTGTAATTCCCGTTCTGATGATAGGTACTATTTTAGGAATAATTTCAACGGCTTTTTTTCAAAACGACTTTCTAAGTTTCTTAAATTTGGGCAAAGACTTAAATTATTATGATTATTATTATCATTTAACAAAAATAGTATATGGTGAAACTCTTGTTGTAAGTGGAAATAATGAAATTGACGAACTATTTTCAACAAATGGTATTGCAGGAATGTTAAATACAATCTGGTTGATAATAACAGCAATGGTATTTAGTGGGGTTATGGAAGCTGGGAAGTTTTTGGATTGTATTACAAAATCAATTTTGAGTATCATTAAAACACGTTTTTCTTTAGTATCAACAACTGTTGGAAGTTGTGTACTCGCAAATCTAGTTACAAGCGATCAATACATATCTATTATTGTACCAGGAAAAATGTTTGGATTAGCTTATGAAAAGAAGAAATATGATTCGGCATTATTAAGTAGAACATTAGAGGATAGTGCAACTGTTACTTCTGTATTAGTCCCGTGGAATACATGTGGTGCGACTCAATCGACAATGCTTGGCGTTGCAACAATTGCATACCTACCATATGCAATATTTTGTTGGATTTCTCCTTTAATGACACTTGTTTTAGCTTGGTTTAATATTGCTCAAAGGCGTAAAAATATAAAGTAGAACTAAATTAAAAAAGTTTGCGTTAGCAAACTTTTTTAATTGTTAGTTATTAACTTATTTCTTTCGATGAAACAATCAATTGCTCTAAAATTTCTAAATCAATGTCGGAGAGTTTTTTGAAATTAATACAGCCTCTGTTTATTTTAGCCTTCCCAATTTTGGTAGTTAATTCTTTAGCTTCTTCTGTATTGAAACCTGCTCCGTAATATAATGAAATATAGTTTTTTCGTGCACAAAAACCAATTTTAAACCATTCATCATAGGTTTTAGAATTGTAAGGATATTTGCCAAACCCAAGAACATTTCCACTCCATACAAAAGGTTTGTCTTCATAGTGTTTGGCAATGATCTCGAATAAGATCTTACAATCTTCCATTTGATTTTCATTTTCTATATTCTTAAAATAACTAGTGTAATCAAAATCTGTATATTTTGCAGTTATTCCCATCGTTTTTATTTTTTTAGAAGTTCGACACTACGAGTGACAAATTTATTTAGAGATTCTCCTTTAAGTAAATTATTAGAAAGTAATGCTAAATCAATAAGTTGACCAATTACTTTATGTGATTTTCCTGCTTCCTTATAAAGTGAGATTTTTGTTTCTTCGGTTTCAGAAATATTTTTTTCTAATTCGCTTAGCTTTTCTTTCTCAGCAACAGGTTTCTCATCATCAGTTTTATATTCTTTTAGTTTTTCGTCAATTACAGATTTATCACTATTTAGTTGATCTAGTTGTTTGTTTATTTCTAATCGATCTGTATTTGTTTCTTTTTCTAACTTTTTACTAAGTTCTACAATAAGAGGGTGATTGGTATTAATAATTACTTTATAACTATCTGGAAGTTCCCCATAAAAACCAGTTGCACCACCGCTAATTGCTGACATATCTTTCATACGTCTCATAAATTCGTCGCGGGCAATAATAATTGGCATGTCATCTGCGCTCATCGCATCGCTAGTAACCCAGTATGATTTTTCATCAGGCACAGAACCTTGGAAAGACCATCTTAGATTTTCTTGCTCGTTATCGTTAAGAATAGATTCTATTTTCTCATCTTTTTGAATTAGGTTATCAATGATATCGGAATCTACACGTACAAATCTGGTGTTTTCAAATTTACTTTCAAGAGTATTTACAAAATGCATGTCAAGTTGACCATCAAGAATAAGAACGTCATATGATTTGTCTTTTGCTGCTTTGATATATGAGTATTGTTCTTCTGTATTAGTTGTATATAAATAAATAGTTTGGCCGTTTTTATCTTTTTGTAGGGCTTCAATTTTTTCTTTATACTCGTTAAGAGTAAAGTATTTATTTTCGGTATTCTTAAGTAGGATGAATTTTTCTGCTCTTTCATAAAATTTTTCATCCGAAAGCATACCATACTCAATAAATAGCTTAAGATCATCCCATTTTTTCTCAAATGTTTCGCGCTCTTCTTTGAAAATTTCGAAAAGTCTATCTGCAACCTTCTTAGTAATGTGGCTAGATATTTTCTTTACATTAGAATCACTTTGTAGGTAGCTTCTTGATACATTTAGAGGAATGTCTGGAGAATCTATAACACCGTGAAGAAGAGTTAAGAATTCAGGGACAATACCTTCTACAATGTCAGTAACAAACACTTGATTGCAATATAATTGTATTTTATTTCTATTTACTTCAAGATTTGATTTTAGTTTAGGAAAGAACAATACACCGGTTAAATTAAAAGGATAATCAACGTTTAGGTGAATATTAAAAAGCGGTTCTTCAAAATTCATAGGATATAATTCGCGATAGAAAGAATTATAATCCTCGTCTTTAAGTTCGCTTGGTTTTTGTTTCCAAAGTGGTCTTGGATTATTTACGATATTATCTTCATCTGTTTCTTCTTCTTTGCCATCTTTCCATGTCGTTTTCTTGCCAAAAACAATCTCAGTTGGAAGGAATTTACAGTATTTATTCAGAAGTTCTTGAATTTTGTTTTTTTCTAAAAATTCGATAGACTCATCGTCAATGTAAAGAATAATATCAGTCCCTCTGCTTTCTTTTTCTATTTCACTAAGGTCGTATTTTGGATCTCCATTACATTCCCATTTAACAGCTTTAGCACCATCTTTATATGATTTAGTATGTATTTCTACTTTTTTTGAAACCATAAATGAAGAATAGAATCCAAGCCCAAAGTGTCCAATTATTGCATTTTCTGCATCTTTGTACTTGTCAAGAAAGTCACCAGCACTTGAAAATGCTATTTGATTGATATACTTCTCAACTTCTTCCGAAGTCATACCAATACCGTTATCTCGAATTGTAATTGTTTTATTTTCTTTATCAAGAATAACTTCTACTTTTAGTTCTCCAGCTTCACCTTTAAAGTCTCCTGAGCTAACAAGTGTTTTGAGCTTTTGACTTGCATCAACTGCGTTAGAAACAAGTTCTCTTAAGAATATTTCGTGATCCGAATAAAGAAATTTTTTTATTATTGGAAAAATATTTTCGGTTGTTACTCCGATATTACCATTTTTATTTGCCATGATATGTTGTTTTAAGTTTTACAATATAATTCGAGAATTGATTTTCAAAACTTATGCCATATTAGATGTGACATATATATATTGATTGATTTTATTGAAATATGAGTATGTTTGAATAAA
>CAYJBL010000053.1:0-10294 GCA_964368115.1 uncultured Bacteroidales bacterium | reverse complement strand
ATTTCAATTACCGAAGAAGACGAAAAAGGATATATCGAAATATCTGCTAACAACGGAACCGATATGCTTTCTGCTAAAGAAAAAGTAATGGCTATTGTTAGAGTTCCTGAAATTGACCAAGTATATACTGGTAAAGTTAAAGGAATTACAACTTTTGGTGCTTTTGTAGAAGTTCTTCCTAATCACCAAGGTTTACTTCATATTTCTGAAATAGACTGGAAACGTATCAAAAATGTTGAAGATGTTTTAAAAGAAGACCAAGAAGTTGAAGTTAAAGTAATTGGTATTGACGAAAAAACAGGTAAAATAAAACTTAGTCGTAAAGTTTTACTTCCTAAACCTGCAAAAGAAGAAAGAGAAAACTCTAAATCTGAAGAATAAACAAAATCTTTATACAATTAAAAGGCTAAACCGTTCTGGTTTAGCCTTTTTTGTGTTTAAATATATTCAGATTTAAGTACTATTTTAAAAGTAACAGAAAGAAGTACTACAATATTTAGTATTACATATCATCCATAGATAATCCTATTATATTTAGCTTATATTCTTTTAGTTCGCTTATTACAGTAAGAAGATGCGCTGTTTTAATTCTTAATGTATCTTCGTTGTATGCTGAAGCTTTGCGCTTTATCTCAACAACATCAACTTCACTCGTTTATTGCAATAATATCTATTTCATTTTCACCTTTTCTATCCCAATACCCTCCTATGCAGCTGTATTTAAGGCTCTCTTTAAAGCGGTTTTTAAAATATCGTTCTAAGATAATTCCACTATATGTGTTATAATCTCGTTTGACAATATCGCGTAACTGCTCATAGTTCCCGATTTCAATTATGTAGCTATATTTGTATATAAATCGAAACCAAAAAGTTAGAAAATTATCATTAAGAATATATCTTACATTCTTACTGCTCGATTTTGAATAGATAGGAATATCCTTGCTTATAAGTGAATAATCATTTTCAAGTTTCGTGAGATAACCACCAATTTCGCGACCAATAATCCCCTCAATCTTAGCGCGTGTATTTTCGCCACGTGCAATTGACGAAAGTATCGAAAAGTAATTTGTATATTCTTTCCCAAATTCATCAATCAACATATTTTTACCTTCGGAAATAAATATCGAATCTTCTTTAATAATATAATTCAGCATTTTTACGTAAGTATAAGCTCCTGCATCCATCAAAAGCTGAACATATTTAGCTATACCTCCTGTAAAAGTGTAAAGCGCCAACAAATCTTCGGAACTATAATTGGGATTATGGTCTGCAAGAATCTCTTTTAGAACATTTGTTGCAAAAGGTTTTACCATAAGCCGAGCTGTTGCACGACCAAAAAGCGGTTCTTTTGAACTTTGAAAAATCTTGTACATCAAAGAGTACACCGAACCACTAAGAAGTAAATTAATTTTACTTTCATCTTTATTTACATCCCAATGATGCTGCATATCACTATAAGCAGAGGGTGCAACTGTAAAAAACTCCTGAAATTCGTCGATAATAAGATTAAAAGCCTGCGATTTTGATAACTGCATTATATACTGAAATAGCTCGCCAAAACTTTCTACTTTTCCTAACATCGGAACACCTAGCTTAGTGGTTATTTCGTGCTGAAAATCTTGACATAATAGCGATTCTGACTTTCGAGCAACAAAAAAGTAAAGCGTAGCTTGTCCTTCTGTAGCTTTTAGTAGAAGTTGTGTTTTCCCTATGCGTCGTCGACCTGTTACAACTGTCATTTGTGCATTTTGCAACGAATCTCTCTGTATCTGCTGCAAAGTCTCTATCTCTCTTTCTCTATTATAAAACTTCATAATAATATATTTTATAAACATGAATAGAAATATTCATTTCCGAAACAGCCATTTCCGAAACAACCATTTCCGAAACAACCATTTCTATACTGCAAAAATATAAAAAATTTTATTTGTCAATATGTTTTTTTAGGAAAACTTTGTATGGCAACTCGGCATTAGCCCTAAAATATACCAACTCCGCAATCTGTGATTGTGTAAGCCAAACAGTCTCATTCTCAAAAAGAACATCTACCTTTATCACCCCATCTTGGCTCTTGCATAGTATTATTTTGTTATAAATATTTTAAATATTATTCCTATAATTTGTACGTTAATAACGCACGAAATTCTATTTGCCTTAAATCGTCCGACGCTATCGTACGACTTAGGACTTGCTGCTCATCTCAAAGAGCCCGCACCTTGCGCTCCTCGAATAGTTGTATTTTGTTTTGCTGGGTCATTGTGTTTTGTGCGTATATTTTTTTTTTAGTGGTGGTGTAGTGGAATCATAGGTTAAATGGGGAAGTATTACACATGCCACAAAGTTATTGTTTGTATATCATTTATTTTCGAAATCAATTCTTCTGCAATACTTAGCCGCTTCAGGTACTATGATGTCAATATATTCGGGTATCTCGTTTTCTTCAATATTAAATATTATTCTATATTCATGTTCTGAGGAATATTTTGACTGTTTAAGAAAAAGACTGTGTTCTGCTGCGAATTGTGCTATTATTTCATTCATTCTTTGGAAGTCAATACCATTTTTCCTCATACCAAAAAAACTATTAAAGTTATCTTCTTCTAAATTTAGTATTGTGACTTCGTGCTCCCTCTCCAATAGATACATACACGACCCGTGATTAACAAACTCTACTTGCATATTGACTGATTGATGAATTGCATTTATTATAGCGTTAATAAATGCGTCCATATTTTCAATACTGAAACCCGAAGATTGTTTAAATACACTTTGTGCATGTTCAATATTATTTACAGTTGTTCCACAAAGTACAAATGCATTATGTCCAAATCCAATCTTAGTCTCAGCCCTTAGTTTTCCGCAATTTATCTTTAAGGAGATTTTTCCTTCTTTTGTGTCTTTCATCTCTTCATTTTTATGCTTACCAAATTTTGCGAACGAACTAAGACGTAATTTTCCAGATTCAAAAAAATCATCAACAAATTGCTTCTCCATGTACCTAAATATACGTGGAGAATACTGCTTTATTGGTACAGGATACCAGTGTCTGACTAATAATTCTCAAAATACGGCTTAACTAAATCATCTAAAATCAATCTATATCCACCATTAACACATTGTTGTACTACGATATTAGTATCAGGCGCTCCTTTTGCAATAAGTTGATTACCTTTGTTTATAGCTTCGCGCTTACTGCCGAAGTTATTGTATTCATATAAAGTTGTTCTTTTATCACGTTCAAAACGAAGATATTCAAGAGGAGTTCCCATTGCTAAAACATCTTCGCCATATTTCCTTGCCTCTTCTTCGCTTAGTGCAGGACCAGCAACTACCTTCATCTTTTTCATAACCATGTTATTTTATTGTTTTAAATTATCTGCTAACTCCCCCCTTGTTACTTCTATTTTTTTATCGGCATATAATACTACATCTTTTATTACTATCTTTTTGATAGCAAAAATAAGAGTTTCTATAAAGCAGAAATCTATTTTATTATTTTTACAAGGCAAAATGATTTTTGTGTTATTCATTGCATATCTATTAAACTTATTTCCATAATCATATTTTTTCGCAGTTGACATTCTTGATGCTGAGATTATAGCAATCGCAATTGCTTTATTAAAAGGTTTAAATTTAGGAACTAAATGTTGAATATGTGAGTACCCGATAAAGTTTTCTTTTTGATAAAACATTGTTTCGGCTCCCATTGTAGTATCAGAACAAGTCATTGTATTGCCTTTATTATTTACCTCTAAATTAGAAAACCCTATATCTGTATATTTATTGTCAAGTCCCATAGTTTATCTGTTTATTATCAAATCAATAATTATCATATTTAGTATCTCCTATTATCATCTCCCCCATCGGGTTCTCTTTGTGCGTCTTCCAATTGCCCACTGCTCTTTCTTTACTTGTGTTGGCATAGCAATATTCGCAAAGGTGCGGACAAGTGTTGTATTCGCCTATATCTTTGCTAACAGCGCAGCCGCAGAATTGGCGTTGACCTTTGTCTTTGTTGTTTTTCTTTTTGAGGGCATATAAGTTTTCATCAATCAGGATGGCGTCATTAGGAATACTATTACTGCCAAATAGGTCGTTTTGTTGGGCAATTATTTCTACACCTAAAAACTTCATAAGCTCCGCATCTTTGTGCGCAAGCTTTATCATTAAATCATCATCAATACATTTGTTATGAACGATTCCGTATTTTTCAATATCTATTTTTTCGCCACAAGTAGCTAATTGATAATTCCATTTCTTGTTTAGTTCCGATAGTTTTTGTGCAAATTCAGTCATTGATGTTTCATCCCAATCTATATAATTTACATTGTTTTTGTTTAGATTGTTTTGCACTTTTCGATACGATTGTATATCTGCAAAACTAAATACAAATTTCTCGGTGTATCCTTTTAGCTGGTCGCCAATAAATTCAATTTTATTTAGTAAATTTTCAATTGTAATATTATCGGTAAGAATAAGTGGATCGAAACGCCATACCACAGCAGCTTTGCCAAGTTTATCAACAAGTGCTTTAAATGTATCTATTCGTTGTTGTAAGTCGGGTACTCCTTTTTCTAATCCTTCGCTAACATAATCATTGAGCGTATATTGTATATAGCAATTTATTCCTTTTCTTTTAAGTTCATCGAGATACGGCAATAAGGGCTTAGGATTTTTACTCCAAAATACAATAATGCGAGTTTGGGCATAAGACACGAAACTTTTCACACTATTAAATGGATTAGTCCAAGCCGAATACCCAACATTAAGCCTATGAAAAAACCAATCGGCATAAAACGCAGGAATATCTGTGCTTCTACTTGCTGAAATAATTACAGGTTCTTGTGCATCTACGATTTCTCCGTTTTCTCGTTCTATTTTTACTTTACTCCATGCCATATTATACTAAATTGTCGACTTGAGTTTACGCTAACAGCAAAAATAATAAATTTTTCTATCTACCTTTCTATAAAGTCTCTATTTAAGGGAAACTTAGCTTTCTGCTTTAAAAACGAAATGTACAGAACTCTTTCTGTAAATAAAATTTTGCATATTTCAATAGACTCACAACCATGAAAGCTCCATCATTTGCTCTATCACTAATACCTTTTTCAAACATAATGTTTGTGTTTTCAAACAAAATACACTATTTTTGCATCAAATTAGATAAGTTATGAGTAGAAATAAAACAGTACTACTGCCGTCGCAGCAGAGGACGCTTGATGTAATAGGTGAGAATATTAAGCTCGCTCGACTGCGGCGTGACCTTACGGCTGAGCAGGTTGCAGAACGCGCTGGAATAGGTCGTTCCACGCTTGTAAAGGTTGAAAAAGGCGATGGCGGAGTTGCGATAGGAATATATTTAAAAGTGCTTTTCACATTGGGACTTGACAAAGATTTACTCAAAGTGGCAGAGGACGATATACTCGGTCGCAAACTTCAAGATGCAAAATTGGTTGTTAAACAGAGAGCCTCAAAAAAGCAAGAACATGAGTACTAGAAAAATATATGTATACGCCGATTGGCACAGACTAGACACTTCAATATTTATGGGTGTACTTTCAAGTGATGTTGTGAGAGGTAAAGAGGTTTTCTCATTTAGTTATGATACTGACTGGGTCTCTCACCCCGAGTTCAGGCTATTAGATCCAGACCTAAAGCAGTTTGTTGGCGCACAATATATCTACGATGAAAAACCAAATTTTGGTCTATTTCTTGACTCCTCACCAGATAGATGGGGGCGAATGTTGATTAAACGCAGAGAGGCAATTTTAGCACGAAGCGAAAATCGCCCTACTAGACCACTATATGAGACCGATTTTCTTGTCGTTTTTCAATATCATTTACTACAATAATATCAATATCGTCCTCTCCTCGACGATTCCAATAACTAGCTATATTAAAGAATTGTTTTGAATCAATATTTTAGCGTAACTGCCATTACCGTAATACGTGTTACATTAAAATAAACGTAGTTTTTTTATTCTTCCCATACAATAACTTTATATACAAAACTTAAATTCGCTAGACTATGCTCTGCATAAATAGAATTGTTTTCGTCAACAGATTACGAAGCGACAAACCTATATCTAAAAACTTCACTTTTAAGTCCGTGGATACTTACTTCTCCTTTATCTGATATTTTCTCAAAATTTCGACTGGATAGTAGGATTGTTTAGCTTTTCTCAATCCTTCGATACCTAAATCCTCTTCCCTATTTATGTATATGTATTCTTCTGGCAAAGTGTTGGCAAATAAATAATTTATCATCTGAAAAGCACCATCAATATTTATATAACTTTTTTCAATATGTATATCGTAAGTATTGTCATTTATTGGAGATGCTATAGTAAATGCAATAGGCTTTTCGTCAACATACAGCACTCCACCTTTTACTCCTAATTCTTCCATATTATCAAGAGCTCTAGTTATAAAAGGTTCTTCGTCGGAAACTGTATTTTTCTCTACTCCTTTTTCTTCTTGCCACTTTGTTAAAATTTCCAGAACCATAGGTTTATTTTCTTTTTCTATTTCTTCAAACCTATAATTTATTGTGTTCTTAAATTTATTTATGTGGTTTCTTTTTGATTGTAGTTTCTTTCCCGAAAGTGTTTGCAATTTTTCGGTCAAATATAAATAATCGGCTCTATCATCGCCACTATCAGACATTTGGTATTTATCAGGATCGTATGCAACAACTCGCTCAGCAAATTCCTTTGACAAACTATACATTTTAAGAGGAATGTTAAGTTTTTTTGTGTCTTCTATTATCATTCCTATTATTTCGTCGATATTTCCATTTCCTAATGGTTGAATATATGCAATATCGTCATTCGAGTTTACATAATACCGAATTAGCATAAATCCATTTACAAAACAAATTTGCGTTTTATAATACCACGACCAGCAATAAAGGTTCACAAAAGAGTATTCGCATCTATTAATTCCAGATGCTATTATATATTTATCAAAGTCATTTTTATGGCTTATATCTACCGTCGTAAAATTTAGCATATAATTTATTTTTGCTTTTTATAAGTGTGCAAATATATCAAATATATTTCCTTACAATCAGGCTTATTATTAATAATATTCACTATACTTGCTTAAGTTAATTAGGTATTCAATTTTTTAAAATAAAATACAAATTTTCTGTATGATAAAAAATATATTACTTGTTGGAATTGGCGGTTTTATAGGAGCAATTTTACGCTATATTACTGGGTTATTTATGAGTAAACTAATTATTTTTTCCTCTATTCCATATTCAACATTAGCTGTAAATTTATTAGGTAGTTTTATACTCGGAATTGTTTTGGGTTTGGTCGAAAGAACAAATGTTATTAACAATACTTTACTATTATTTCTTGCTGTTGGAATTTGTGGCAGCTTTACAACCTTCTCAACTTTTTCAAACGAATTATATTCATTATTAATATCGAAAAATTGGATACATTTGTTTATATATACATTTGTCTCAATATTTTTTGGTATCGCTCTAATATTTGGAGGTAGACAATTAATAAAAATTTTTATATAAAATACATTTATCATGAAACGTTTAACAACACTAACGATTATCGGGTTTGCAATATTTTTATCCGCATGCCAGCCAAAAGAGAAAGAACTTCCAAGAATAGGAATTGTTGGAATAGGAATCGAGTGCAGCACTTTTTCCCCTGCCCAAACAACAATTGATATGTTTCGCCCTCGTTACGGAGATGAAATAATAAATATGTATCCTTTTTTCAAAGAAGATACTAGTTTGATAAACCGTGCTCAATGGTTTCCTGCTATGTTGGCATGGGCAACCCCAGGTGGAATTGTTACTCGCGAATGCTACGATACTTTAGTAAATAGATCTCTCAATTATTTAAAAGCAAACATGCCATACGATGCTTTATTTTTAGATATTCATGGCGCAATGAGTGTTGTTGGATTAGATGATCCCGAAGCCGACTATATCGAAAAAATTAGAAACCTTGTTGGTAATAAGGTTATCATTTCTACATCTATGGATCCACATGGCTGCGTTTCTCAAAGATTAGCTGAAAATACAGATTTAATAACTGCATATAGAATGTCACCTCACGAAGATAGATATATTAGTAGAAAACGAGCAATTGATAATCTTCTTGATCGATTAGAATCAGGAAAAGGAAAACCGAAATATAAAGCATGGGTGAAAGTTCCGATTCTTTTACCTGGTGAAAAAACTAGTACACGCGTTGAACCTGGCAAATCTTTATATAAAGCAATTGAACCAATTGAACAACAAGAAGGTGTAATTGACGCTGCAATATGGATGTCGTATCCATGGGCAGATGAACCTAGAAATCATGCTGTTGTCATGGTTGTTGGCGATAACAAAACACAAGTTGAAAATGGGGCTTCAAGCTTAGCCGAAAAATTTTGGAACATTAGAAATGAATTTAAATTTGTTGCTCCGACTGCAAGCCTTGAAATTGTTCTTGCCGAAGCTCTAAAAAGCGACAAAAAACCTTACTTCATAAGTGATATGGGCGACAATCCAACTGCTGGAGGTGCAGGCGACGTTACTTGGACATTAGAAAAATTATTAAGTAGAGATGAATTTAAAAATCCAAATGCAAAGCGACTTATTTATGCTTCAATCCCTGGACCTGATCTTGTAAAAAAAGCTATTCAACTTGGCGAAGGTGCTACTATTGACGCTATTGCAGGTGCAATGGTAGATGATAGATATGCACCCCCAGTAAGAATTAACGGAACAATCGAAAAAATATTAATCAATGAAAACAATTCTGTTGTCGTCGTTAAAACTGGTAGTATACAAGTTATTGTTACTGAAAAAAGAAAGCCGTACCACTATGAAAAAGATTTCGACGAACTTGGCCTTAAGCCTCGTGAAGCTGATATTATAGTTGTTAAATTAGGATATTTAACCGAAGAACTATACGAAATGAAGGCTGATTGGATGATGGCACATACTCGTGGCGGTGTTGATCAAGAACTAACTAAATTACCTTACAAACGTATTCAACGACCTATGTTTCCTCTTGATACCGCAATGGATACCCCAAACTTAAAACCAATTTTTATTCCATTTGTAAAATAATTATCGAAAAAAAAATCTGGAGACATCTCCAGATTTTTTTCAATACTACAATTACACACAAGAAAAGCCGCTCATAATATGAACAGCTTATCTTTAAATATTTTTAGATTGTTCTATCTTTTATGACGTCCTTCGTCAGATACAGTTAATTTTTTGCGTCCTTTAGCTCTTCTTCTTGCTAAAACTTTACGTCCTTCAACTGTTGACATTCTCTCTCTGAAACCGTGTTTGTTCCTTCTTTTTCTGTTTGAAGGTTGAAATGTTCTTTTCATTTTATATTATCTTTATATTTTCTTTTTAAACGGACTGCAAAAATAAAATTATTAATTCTAATTTTCAAAAAAAACGTCTATTTTTTTTACTAACAAATTACCCTTGAAAAACTCGTAAAAAAAGGAGGAACAACACTCCTCCTTTTTCTTGAAAACTCTTCATTTTATTTCAAATGTTTATCTAGCCACATTTTAAATTCACGTTGCCAAACAATACTATTTTGAGGTTTTAATACAAAGTGTGTTTCTTTTGGAAATACCAATAATTTACTTTCTACATCATTTAATTGAGCTGCATTAAAAGCTTGAACACTTTCTGTATATGGGATTCTAAAATCATATCCACCTGCAATAATTAATATTGGAGCGTTCCATTTATGAACAAACCTATGTGGTGAATTTGCATATGAATTTTGTGCAACACTATTATTTTTTTCCCAATATGCCCCACCTAAATCATGATTTACAAAAAACATTTCTTCTGTTGCTGCATATTGTGATTCTAAATTAAACATTCCACAATGCGAAATAAAAGCTTTAAATGTATTATCTTCATTATGTCCTGCTAACCAAAATACAGAAAATCCACCATAACTTGCTCCAACTGCACCAATTCGCTCTTCATCAACAAACGATTCTTTTTTCACATCATTTACTGCAGCCATATAATCTTTCATATTTTGACCTCCATAGTCACCTGATATTTGTTCTCTCCACTCCGATCCAAAACCTGGTAAACCTCTACGATTAGGTGCAATTACAACATAACCATTTGCTGCCATTATTTGAAAATTCCATCTATATGAAAAGAATTGTGATACTGGACTTTGTGGACCACCTTGACAGTATAATATTGCTGGATATTCTTTGGTTTTGTCAAAATTTGGTGGCAAAACAACCCACACTAACATATCTTTGCCATCAG
>CAYJBL010000052.1:7235-10361 GCA_964368115.1 uncultured Bacteroidales bacterium | reverse complement strand
CAATCATATCTTTAGGAATAACGATAGTTTCGATACGAGGAGCGTGTTCTTTGTAGCTATTACGAGGTTCTGGAATAACATCAAGCATTTTAGAAAGAATGTGTTCACGACCTTCTTTAGCTTGATTAAGAGCTTGTTCTAAAACTTCGTAAGATAGACCATCTACTTTAATATCCATTTGAGTAGCAGTGATACCTTTACTTGTTCCGCACACTTTAAAGTCCATATCGCCAAGATGATCTTCATCACCTAAAATATCGCTAAGGATTGCAAATTCATTCGTTTTAGAATCAGCAATAAGTCCCATTGCAATACCAGAAACAGGTCTAGATATTTTAATCCCAGCATCCATCATAGCTAGAGTTCCTGCGCAAACAGTTGCCATAGATGATGAACCGTTAGATTCTAATATATCAGAAATAATACGAACAGTGTAAGGAAACTCAGCGCCTTTTTGTGGCAACACTTTAGCAAGAGCTCTGTGAGCAAGGTTTCCGTGTCCAATTTCACGACGACCAACACCGCGATAAGGTCTAGCGTCTCCAGTCGAGAAAGGAGGGAAGTTGTAGTGTAATAAGAATGGTGAATAACCTTGAATCATAGCACCATCTATAAGTTGCTCGTCAAGTTTGTTACCTAAAGTTACACTTGTTAGAGATTGAGTTTCGCCACGAGTAAAAACTGCCGATCCGTGAGTAGCAGGTAAATAATCTACTTCTCCCCAAATTGGACGAATTTCGTTAGTTTTTCTACCATCAAGTCTTACTCTTTCTTTAAGAACCATTTGGCGAACAGCCTCTTTTTCAACATCGTGATAATATTTTTTTACAAGTTTAGTAATTTCTTCGCGAGTTTCTTCTTCATATTGAGCTAAGAATTCTTCTTCAACTTCGGCGAATAATCTTTTACGTTCTTGTTTGTCTGCTAATTGTTTCATAGCAACAGCGTATGCTTTGTCGAATGTTTCTGCCCAAACTTTTTCTCTTAGTTCTTCGTCGTTATTTTCGTGGCAATATTCAGCAAATTCAGTAATTCCACAAGCTTCGCGAAGTTCGATCTGAGCTTTACATTGGTCTTTTATAGCTTCGTGAGCGAATTTTATAGCTTCTAACATTTCAGCTTCAGTAACTTCGTTCATTTCGCCTTCAACCATCATAATATTGTCAATAGTTGCAGCGACAATTAAATCGATGTCTGCATTTGCATTTTCTTCAACTGATGGATTGATAACAAATTTACCACCAATTCTAGCAACGCGAACTTCTGAAATAGGTCCGTTAAAAGGCACATTTGTTACAGCCAATGCAGCAGAAGCAGCAAGTCCAGCAAGAGCGTCAGGCATATCGTTTTTATCAGCAGACACTAAAGTTACATTAACAAATGTTTCTGCATGAAAGTCATCAGGAAATAGGGGACGTAAAGCACGGTCTATTAGTCTTGATACTAATATTTCGTAATCTGATGGACGTCCTTCTCTTTTGTTGAATCCGCCAGGGAATCTACCAACCGACGAATATTTTTCTTTGTATTCTACCGAAAGAGGCATGAAGTCTACGTCTTCTTTTGCTTCTTTTGCAACAACAACAGTTGCTAATAACATGGTATTACCCATCTTCACTACAACCGAGCCAGTAGCTTGTTTGGCTAGTTTTCCAGTGGAAATTTCAATTTCTCTACCGTCAGCAAGAGTGACGATTTTTTTAATTTCATTGTACATTTCTATTCTAAAATTTGATTTGTTTAAAAATAAAAAAAGCAAAACCTTGTTTTGGTCTTGCTTTTTGTGTCTTAGCGACGAAGTCCTAAATCTTTTATTATCGCTCTATATCTTTCGATATCGTTTGTTTTTAAATAATCTAACAAACTTCTTCTTTTACCTACCAATCTAATCAGTGCACGTTGAGTACTAAAATCTTTTCTGTTTTTCTTCAAATGCTCTGTTAAGTGTTTGATACGGTATGAAAATAATGCTACTTGTGATTCTGGAGAACCAGTATCTGTTGCACTATTAGACTTTCCGTGGTTCACGAAAATCTCTTTCTTCTTGTCTGAATCTAAATAGTTTTTCATCACTTAATTTTTTTTATTATTTATAAGTCGGCAAAAGTATAATTTTATTTGTAATTACACAAAATATTAACGAGAATTTTTATTTTTTTTCGATTTCGATTTTAAAGTTGTTCCAATTTTCTGCCGAGTTTAGGAGATTAATATAATCGCAAATATTTTCTGGCGTAATTTGCACGCCATCAACCGATTTGATTACAGAATTTAATTCAAAGGCTGTTTCGTTTTTATTTTTTGCTATAACTATAAGTTTACCATCTTCAGTAAAAGCTCTGTAATAGAAATATTTATGTTTTTCTTGTGTTTCTTTTATTGGTTTGCAATAAACCTCGTTATTTTTGTAATCTATAATCCAATTAAAACGAGAAATAAAATTCATTCCTAAAACATTATTTTCCAGATTATTGATATAAGTAACATTATTCGTTAAAGATAAATTATCAGAAATTTTAAATTCCCTATCCGATATGTAGTTATCGCCCTCTGGAGCTGTACCTCCTATGTCATGCGCTATGCTACCTTCTATGATTTGGTCGCCATCTTTTGTTTTGTAATGCTCGCTACTCA
Source organism: uncultured Bacteroidales bacterium (assembly GCA_964368115.1). GTDB lineage: Bacteria > Bacteroidota > Bacteroidia > Bacteroidales > ML635J-15 > Bact-19. The sequence continues at coordinate 7,727 of CAYJBL010000052.1, read as the reverse complement.
TTATTGTAATTGGTGCTCCTGTGTCGAACAAAAAAGGCGATTCAACAGAATCTACGCTCAAGTGTAAATTAAAAATTTTTGATCTTTTGTAAGGTGAAGATTTAACTAAACTATAGCCTTCTTTCGATATTTTACTAATAGCAACAGAATCGTTGTATAGCGAAATTTTATTGTTCTCGAAATCTAAAATAAGCGTAGAAGAACCAACAAAATTATTTCCTAAAATAGGCTTATCTGCGAAAGTTAAACAAGGAGTATTTTTATAGAATTTTACCAAAACGCCACTATTGATTTTAAATAGCTCAGTTTCTATTTGGTAAGGAATAAAATTTCCGTACATCTTATATTTTTCAAAATGTGCTCCCGTGGGAATTATGAAACAACTGTCATCATTTTCTTTATTAGACTCATCTTGTATACTAAGCATATCCATTGATACCCCTGTATCATAAATTAGTGTGTCAATTTGCCCATTAATCGAAACAGGAAGAT
>CAYJBL010000052.1:0-7196 GCA_964368115.1 uncultured Bacteroidales bacterium | reverse complement strand
CTTCCTGCTTCGTAAATAAAATCTTGTGAGATGTTTTTATATGCTACTTCTCTATCTTTTACTGCTTTAAAATATTTAAAAGACATTTTGTACTTCGCGCAAGAGCTAAGAGTGAAAATTAAAAGAGTAACAGTAAGTATGTTTAAATTTTTCATTTGTTGTTTTTTAGTTTATCATTATTACGTGTGTATAAGTGGCTTAGTAGGTATATAGCCATAATTGTATTTGGATTGTAGTGTTGTTTTTTTAAGTATTTTTTTATTAGGTTTTTATCGCAATTTTTTAAGATTGTGTTGTAGTTTTTGAATCCATTTACATCGCCACGATTTATTGGTATGTATTTGCGCAATAGTGTTTTGGTATTATTCTTTATTTTTTGTGGAATATGTGATAATATTCTTGATGTTAGCTTGTTTTTATAAACTTGCTCTTTTTTTATATCAACACCAAAAGGAGTGAAGCTGGATTGAAATAGATATTTATTATATATCCATTTTGTGTTCCAATCTATTGAAAGCCAAAAATTAACAAACTCATCATCCCACAGTGGTAAGCGCCAACCGATATTAAAATACTCGTATACTCTTACTGAATTTACAATGAAATTAGCTTGTCTTGCTTTGAAATTCCAATTATTACTTAAATCGCAAGTTTGTTTAATGTTTGCCGTTGAGCAAGTATTCTTTAGCTCAGATTTAAATGTGTTGATTACGAGTTTTTTATATTTGTTTTTTATTGCATTCTTATCGTTCTTTTGAAAAATAACTTCGGCAATGTTTCTGTCTTTTTTTATGTATTCAGAAACGCTGTGGCTACCGCCAAATATGTCGCCAGAGTGCCCAGGGATAATAATATCGCTAGACGATACAATATTTTTGGTTATCAGCTCTTTTATTGCGATAAAGTCTTGTAAGTGCGTAACAGAGTTTAGATTAGATGATGAAATAATATATTTTTTAGTTTCTTCTAAGTTTAAAAAATTCATCCACTTTTCATCTGTATATTCGACGTAGTGCCACTCAAACCCTAACTTATTTGCAACTGTTTTTGAAATATTTACTTCATGACTATTTTTTGTGCCATATGTGTAGCAAATAACATCTATTTTGCCCATTCTTTTCAGCATACACGCTATAAAACGAGAATCATAGCCACCACTCAATGGAAGGATAATTCTTTTGTTTCCAATGCTTTTTAGTAGGCGTTTGAAGGCTCTTTCTGCAATTGCTTCGCTCTTATCAATGATTTCTTCGTTGCTTAGATTGATTTTTGGACGAATAAAATTACTGTATTCATAAATGTTTTTGGTAGTAGGACTAACAGCAACGTAGCTTCCTGCTTCGACAATATTTATGTTTTCGAGCAATGTTTTTTCTGAATCCAAATATGTGAATGATAAAAATTTTATTGCTTCTGTTTCGGAAATTTCGCTTAAATTTTTAGTAGAGATAATATTGTCTATATTATTAGTAATATACAAATTATTATTATAAAAATAGTATAGAACAGGAAATGATCTTGCTTTGTCAGAAATGATAAATACGTTAGATTCGTGTTTGATTATAGCAGAGAAATTACCGTTTAAATTTACAAGTATTTCTTTTAAATTGTTCGACTTTATAGCAGAAATTATTTGTAGATATATATCATTTTCGTGCAATAATTCGTCGTTGTAAAAAGCAAAACCTTTGACAAATGCCGTAGCGTTCGGCTCATGATTTATACATGAGTAGGTATTCAAGTCAATTCTAATATCTTTTGCATTCACACTACAAAAATACAAAACATTTATTTAGAGAGAGTTTTTGAGAAATATTTTTTTACTAATAAATACTAAAGACTACTTCTCTTAAAATAAACTATATTTGTGGTCTTTAAGGCAATTGCCAAATTGATGAAATCGGTGTTACAAAAGCATATAACAAACGTAAGGGCACTACAACTATTTCAGATGATGAGAGTAGGTGTATTGCTGTTGATAAGTATTATTCTTACTAAATCGAGTATTAGTTTAAACGAAATAGGGCTATACGAAACGTTTTTACTGATTGCTGGAGCTGTATCGTTCTTTTGGGTAAATTCGATGCTACAGACGCTATTATCGACTTATAACGCTAATGATTTATTTAATTCAAACGAGAAAAATCCAGTATTATTTAACGTATTTTTTCTATTTACGATATTAGGAGTATTGGCAGCTCTTGCAATTTATTTTTTTCAACCATTTGTAGCAAAGCTATTTTCAGATGTTCATGCAGCGGAGATTCCATTTATGAATATTTTGCTTGTTTATGTTGTATTATCGCAACCAGCAAACATGGTAGAGTATATTTATTTGCTAAAAAACAGGGCTTTAAGTTTGGTTTTTTATGGAGTGCTAGTTTCTATATTACATCTTGTTTGTTTTGTTGTTCCAGCTTTGGTATTTGGCGATATTGAGTATGGGTTATATGGTTTGATAGCAGTAAGTTCGATTAGAATATTATGGTTAATTGTCTTATTGTTAAGATATTCTCAGATAAAACTATCTTGGCAATTTCTTAAAAAATATGTTTATCTTACTATGCCTCTTGCTGCTAGTATGTTGTTGAGTGGTAGTGCAAAATATATTGACGGATTTATTATTTCATACTACTTTGATGAAGCGAAGTTTGTGATTTTCAGATATGGAGCAAGAGATTTACCGCTTATCACATCGTTATTATTGGCATTTTGTGCCACCTTTATACCAAGGTTATCAGATTCTAGCAATAGAAATCAAGTTTTGAGTGAATTGAAATCAGGAACAACTCGAATGATGCATTATTTGTATCCAATTGCAATTTTAGCATTGTTGTTTAGTAAATATTTGTTCCCATTGATTTTTAATGAATACTTTGTCGAAAGTGCTCTTATTTTTAATATTCATATATTGATAATTGCAACGAATTTTGTATTTGCTCAAACTATTTTAGTTGGATTAAATAGTACTAAACCAATTTTTTATGTATCGTTAGTTGAACTAATACTTAATGTTGTATTGAGTCTGGTTTTAGTTCAATATTATGGAATTGTAGGAGTTGCTGCTGCTACGGCGATATCTTATTTCTCAGGAAAAATTGCACTAAGTTTGGTAGTTAGATATAAATACCAAATAAAGCTAGTCGATTATTTAAATGTAAAAGTTTATCTGATATATACCGCCTTGATGTTTGCTTGTTTTGCTTATAGTCTTAGTATGTAACAATTTCGTTATATAAAATATGTTTTAAATCTTCAAATTCGTTTTTAGTAAGTTGTCGTTGATGCGACATTAGAATAAGTTCAAATCCTTTGTCGTTCGGATTGTTATAAGGAGGGTAGATGTGTTTGAAAGGGTTTGCAGTAAACCCAATGCGTTCGTAGAATCCTTTACGTCGAATCGAAATATCATCTATAGGAGGATCAATATCAAGAACAACAATTTTGTTAGGATTGTTTTGTATAAAAGTATCGAGTATCTTTGTGCCATAGCCTTTATTTCTAACGGATTTACTTAACGCATAATGCTCTATATATATGAACGTTTCAAAGTGTCAGAAAATTTTAAATCCAATAAATTCATTGTCGTTGAAAAATCCAATAATCTCGCACTTTTCGTTTTCTAGTGCTTTTAGTTGGTTTTCTAAGCTACGTTGTTCGTAAATCGGAAAACTATCTTTATACAGTTCCCACATTGCAGGGAATATCGAAGAGTTCTTTGTTATTTTTTGTATTTTCATCGTTTTTTTTTTTATTCGATGTAAAAGTTTAATATTTCGCCACTTAGCAGTACTAGAGAGATCTCACATATTTTAGTGTTAAATTGGGCTATAGATAATCGTTCGACAGACTCTAATAGGCTGTTTTGTGCTTCTCTAAGTTCTATTCCAGATAGTTCTCCAAGTTTATATCTATCCATCGCAATATCGAAATACTCTTGGGCTGTTTCTACATTTATTTCTTCAAGTAGTATTATCGACTTGTTTGTTGTGTATGCTGTCCATAATTTTGCAAAATCTGCTCGAATAGTTTGTTCAAGCGATTTTTTATTCAGTTCGCTAATATTTAGCTGAATTTCGGCATTATTTTCTTCTCTACGTTGATTCAGTCCATCAAATAAATTCATGCCGATACTTAGCCCTAAATTCAATCCTTGCTGTTGTGTTTGCAAAGTTTGGTTGTTCCAAATTTGATCGTAATTATAACCAGTATTAAGTGTGAAATAGGGGTATTTTCTTGATTTAGCGATTCTTAAATCAGCTTCGGATAGTGCAAAATTGCGCTCTGATACTATAATAGCACTATTAGAAGTTTCTATTTTTTGCCATAGTTCAGTTTTTGTACCAATAGGAATTAAATCTATGGTGTTATCTTTTATATCAATTTTTTGCTCGATATTCTCGGTAGAGATTAATTGATTTAATTCTATTAAATAGTTAAATATCAGTTCTTCTTGTTTTATGAGTAGGGTGTTGTCTGCGTTATAATCAACAAGTGCTTGTTGTAGTTCAAGTTTCGATGCTGTTCCTAGTTCGTATCTAGCTTCTACAATGTTTAATCTTTCTTGAGATAAGGTAATTAAATTCTTTAGATTATCATATCTAATATTTTGTCTTACAATTTGATAATATATTGATGCGGTCTCTGAAATTAGATTTTCTATTGTTTGTCGGGTTTCTAATTCTCCTAAAGTTTTTAATTCTTCTAGTCGTTGATATGTGGCTTTGGCAAGAAATCCTTGAAAAATTGGCCACTCAATATTCACAGATGGACTAAGTTGATTCGAAGAATTGTTTGTTTTTAGCATCATATCATTATTGATGCTATTAGGATTTGATAACAAGAAATTTGCAGAAGGTAAGAAACCTGCATTGCCTAAAGTATAGTTGTTGTCAGATATTTGTTGTTTTTGTCGAACAATTAAAATATCATAGTTTCGTTTGATTCCCATTTTAATGCAATCAGATAGATTATAGCTAGTTGACAATGGGATAGAGTCGGTTTGAGAAAAGCTTGAGCTAAAAATTAAGCTAATAGCCAAGCTGATAAATATTTTTTTTATTTTCATACGTTATTTTTTTTAGATCTATCTGTAGAAATATAGCTATAAATGGCAGGTACAATGTATAGAGTTAAAAACGTAGAGAATACCATTCCGCCAACTACAGCAACACCCATAGCAATTCGGCTATTTGCTCCTTCGCCTGTAGCTATAATCAGTGGAATTAAACCCAATACAGTCGAAATACTAGTCATAAGTATTGGGCGTAGGCGTTGAGCCGAAGCTTGTTTTATTGCTTCAAACTTTGGTAATCCAGCATCTTGGTGCTGATTGGCAAATTCAACTATTAGAATGCCATTTTTTGCTACTAATCCGATAAGCATAATAATTCCGATTTGGCTAAAGATATTCATCGTTGTATCCATAATAAACATAAAACCAAGTGCTCCTGCAACAGCAAGAGGAACTGTTGACATAATTATCATTGGATCTTTAAAACTTTCGAATTGGGCGGCTAAAACTAGGTAGATTAAAATTAGAGCTAAGGCAAATGCAAAGAGTAAACTTTCCGAGCTTTCTTTAAACTCTTTAGATTCTCCTTTTAATGTTGTACGGAATGTATCGTCTAGAATTTTTGCAGATATTTTATCCATTTCATCAAGTCCATTTCCAATTGTTTTTCCATTTGCAAGTCCTGCTGATATTGTAGCGGAAATAAATCTGTCGAATCTGTATAAGGAAGGAGGCGCAACACGCTCTTCTAGTGTTACTAGATTGTCTAATTGTACCATTTTTCCTTTTGAGTTTTGAACGTACATAGACTTAAGACTTAAAGGTGTTTTTCTTTCGTTGCGTTCTATTTCTGCGAGAATTTGATACTGTTTACCTTCTCTGTAGAAATATCCCATTCTTTGCCCACTAAGTCCGTATAGTAATGTTTGAGCTATGTCTATTGTATTGACACCCATAGTATTTGCTTTGTCGCGATTTATTGTAAGGTGTGCTTCAGGTTTAATGAATTTAAGGTCTACGTCTGGCGAAACAAATGTGGGGTTGTTTTCTACTTCTAGAAGGAATTGAGGAATAAACTCTTGAAGTTTTTCTATTGTTGGTGCTTGCAAAACATATTCGATTGGCATTCCACTACGTCCGCCGCCAAGTGATGGTACTTGACGCATAAATACTCGACCTTGGGTTTCTTTTTGTAGGGCATTTCGTAGATTTTCGGTAACTTCCATTTGTGTACGAGTTCTTTTGTTTATATCAGGAAGCATTACCATTGTAAATCCAGATGCAGGAACCGATCTAGTAACCACAACTTCAGCCTCTGGAACTATTGAGTCAATTGTTAATCTGACATCTTCGGCGTACTCTTTCATAAAATCAAAAGTAGCACCTTGTTGACCTCGTATCGATCCAACTATTTTTGAACGATCTTCTAATGGAGCAAGTTCAGCAGGAATTTCAAACCATAAATAAGCTATTCCTCCAAATAGAAATAAAACCAAAGGAATGCTTATTATTCTGATATTCATAAATTTTCTAAGTGAACTTTCGTAGATATTATTCAGTTTCTCGAAAAATGGCTCAGTAGCAATGTATAGTTTGTTTTTTTGTTCTCGTCTTTTTAGCAATTTAGATGCTAGCATAGGGGTGAATGTAAGAGCAATAAACGATGATATAATAACAGCACCAGCAATAACAATACTAAACTCCTGAAATAGTCTACCTGTCATTCCATCAAGGAAAACAATAGGGAGAAAAACTGCTACAAGTGTTATTGTTGTGGATATTACGGCAAAAAATATTTCTTTAGAGCCTTTGATGCTTGCCTCAAGTGGGTTCATTCCTTGTTCTATGCGAATATAGATATTTTCGGCAACTACGATAGCATCGTCAACGACCAAACCAACAGATAAAACAATTGCTAGCATTGTAAGTACGTTTATCGAAAATCCAGCTATGTACATAATAAAGAACGCACCAATTAGCGATATTGGAATAACTGCAATTGGAATTAATGTTACGCGCCAATCCCTTAGGAAAGCGAAAATTATTATAACAACCAGAATAAAAGCAATATATATGGTATTTTCAACTTCGTTAATAGAGGCTCTAATAAATTTTGTGTCGTCGGAGCTAATTTGTACAGTAAAATCTGCAGGAAGATCTTTTTTTGTTTGTTCAAGTCTTT
>CAYJBL010000051.1:1978-10375 GCA_964368115.1 uncultured Bacteroidales bacterium | reverse complement strand
TTTTTATTACCACCAAATATTTTTTAAGCTTTTTTTAATCTTTTTTTTGTGGAAAAAGAAAACCCACTGACAACTAGAAATATAATCCTAAATTATTTTTACATTAAAAATCAATATTCTTAATTTTATTTGAAAATTCGTGAAATTTATATAGTTTCGCAAAATAATCAAGCGTATCACATGAAAGAAAATATTGTAATTATACCTACATATAACGAAAAGGAAAACATAGCTGACATAATTAGGTATGTATTCAAATTGAAAACATATTTCAATATACTTATAATAGATGACGGTTCCCCAGATGGAACAGCTAGTATCGTTAAAGAATTGCAAAGTGAATTTCCAAACAGATTACATCTTATTGAACGCAGTGGAAAATTAGGCCTTGGTACTGCATACATAACAGGATTTAAATGGTGTCTTGAAAATGAATACCTATATATATATGAAATGGATGCTGACTTTTCCCACAATCCAAATGACCTTGAAAAACTACACCAAGCGTGTTTAGATGGTGCAGACCTCGCTGTGGGGTCAAGATACAAAATTGGAGTTAATGTAATAAACTGGCCAATGAGTAGGATTCTATTATCTTATTTAGCATCTAAATACGTACGTTTGATCACTAGGATGAAACTAACAGACACCACTGCGGGCTTTGTTTGCTATCACCGTAAAGTTCTTGAGACTATAAATCTTGACAAGATCAAAATGATAGGATATGCCTTTCAAATTGAAATGAAATTTAAAACTTGGCTTCATAAGTTCAAAATTGAAGAAGTTAATATTGTGTTCACAGATAGACAAAAAGGAAATTCTAAAATGAATAAAAGTATTATTGGAGAGGCTATTTTCGGAGTTCTAAGAATGAAACTATCAAGTGTATTTAATAAGAAAAAATACCTCAATTGAAAAATATTAAAAGCTAAATGAGTCAAATACAATAGACGCAAAACAATTTATTATCATACGTTTCATTGCGTTTGTCACGCAGAATAACATCTTTCTATTTTTATTAGCACCTCCTCTAGTGCAATAAGCCCGAATCGCTTTACACTGCCTTCTGCATCTAAAAAGCAACTAATATTATTTGCTTAAATTCTCATCATCAAGCACTACTTATTCGATATTTACTACTTTTCAAAAAACTTATGCAATATTTTACTGCATTTCTTGTTTTCAGAAAAAATAATCATTATAATTGCAGGATAAAATATAAATATGTTAAATTAAATTTAAACAAATCATGAAAAGAATTACATTTTTAATGTTAGCTATGAGCATCTGTATTTTTACGTTTGCTCAACAGCAAAAGTATTCTTCCTATACAAATCCGGAAGTTAATACTATCAGAGATGGCGGTATCTACAATGCAAAAATAGATAAAACGCTGCAGAACATAAACCAACCAAAAGCCGCTGCTGACGCAATGTGGAATATTGATTGGGAGAATATTGATGGTTTGGCTAACTATATGCTAATAGACGAACAACAACAACCACTAGGTTATTGGTCTGGACACAATGTTTATGGCTGGTCAGACTTTGCTGAAGCTTTTGAATACTCAGGACAAGGAACAGTAACTAATATTTACTGCATACCTGCTGATGTTACAGATGAAGGAGGCTCGATTACATTTAAAATTTGGGCAGATGAAGCTGGAACTCCTGGAACCGTATTAGGAACTCAAGTTGTAAATCTTGCAGACCTAGCAATGGATGTGGTTAACCAAATAGAACTAGACGAACCTATAGCTATTAACGGAAATTTCTACGTTGGATATGAAGTTAACTATCCTAATATGTCAATAACAGATATGTTTGCTGTCTATCAAGAAGTAGGTACAAGCGATTCTTTCTATATTTTTACTGGAACTGAATGGGGAACAATGAATGATCTTACAACAGGAGGAGTAACTGCTGCACTAGCAATGGGTGTAGAAATAGGTATGAACACAATTGATGGTACAGAAATAAAAATGGATGCTATATCAGATATTCCAGCATCTGCACTGATAAACGACGTTATTACTATTGGAGGTACAGCTAAAAATCTAGGTTCTGATGCAATCACTACATTTACAGCAAGCTATAGCGTAAACGGAGGTACTCCTGTTACGCAAGAATTTACAGACGTTGCCTTAGCTGCAACAGGTGACACTTATGAGTTTGTATTCACAGAAGAACTTACATTAGCAACTGCTGAAGCAACTACTGTAGAAGTAAGCGTTACAACAACTGGCGACCAAAACGCAAACAACAATTCTTTATCTCAAAATATATTTGTTGCTTCTGAACTTGTTCAAAAAGTTGTATTTTTAGAAAATTTCTCTAGCTCTTCATGTGGTCCATGTAACGCACCTAATGCAGCCTTAAAAGAACAATTAAATTCTGTAGACCCTTCAGTATACACTTTAATTAAATATCAAATGTCATGGCCAGGAACTGGAGACCCATACTATACTGAGGAAGGTAATGAAAAACGTGACTTTTATGGCATTGATGCTGTTCCATCTTTTTACATAAATGGCGCGGAAGCATCCGTACCTTCAGCTGCAACTATAAATGCTTTGGCTGATGCCCCTGCAAAAATCAAATTAGAGGCAGACGAGTCTATTGTAGAAAACAAAACCATTTCAAATACTCTTACCGTTACTCCTGTTTCAAGTGGAGATTACACAAATATTCGCATTTTTGCAGCTATTATCGAAAACAAAACATTTAATAATGTTTCAACAAACGGAGAAACTGAATTTATGCACGTAATGAAAAAATTCATTACAAGCCCTAACGGAGATGAATTAGGAACAATGACAGTAGGAACACCTATTGAAGTTCCATTGACTTATACATTTAATGGCAACTATCGTTTACCAGCAAATGCTTATTCTCCTATTGACCACGCTACTGAACATTCTGTAGAAGAATTTCATGATTTAAGAATTGTTTATTGGGTGCAAGATATCGTAACTGGCGAGGTTTGGCAAGCTGGTACTGCAGAAACAGCACCTCCTACAGTTCCTACAGGAACTCTTTTAGGATTTGCTCATAATTTCGGAACTATTGCTCTTGGAGAGACAGCAACATCTGCAACTTTCACTCTAACAAACATTGGAACAGATGGCCTTACTATTACTAGCGTTAGTGGCTTAGAAGCTCCATTCACATCAACAATAGATAACAGCATTAACCTTAATTCAGACGCAACTCACGACTTTACATTTACTTTTGCACCAACAACTGGTGGACAATTTGAAAACACTGTAGCTATTGAGACTAATGGTGGTACATTTAATGTATCTCTTACTGGTACAGGTAGAGCACCTATTACAGAGCCTATGACAGGAGATTTTGAAACTAATGTTTACGATTTCGACTTAGACTTCTTTGGTTGGACACAACATGATGTTGATGGAGGTTCTACTTATGGTTTCACAGGTGTTGAATTTCTTAATTCAGGATATACAGGTTCGTTTATTGCATTTAATCCTACTGATCTTGGACTTACAGCTACAGCATTTGAAGGAGATAGATTTGGCGCGTGTTTCGCATCTGTGCCACAAACCATTACTAGCGGTACAGGAAATAACGACTGGTTAATTACTCCACAAAGCGAAGTTCTTGAAGCTGGTGCTAAATTTAAAGCTCAAGTAAAAACAGGAGATGAACTATATCCAGAACAATACGCAATTTGGGTTTCTACAACTGATACAGAAATTGCAAGTTTTGAAAAAATCTCTGCTGGCGCGTCAGTATTTGCACCAACAACATGGACAGCTATTGAATACAGCCTTGCAGACTATGCAGGAGAACAAGTTTATGTTGCTATTCAAGTAGTTTCAAATGACTGTTTCTGGTTTCAAATAGATAATATTGAAATTGTAAACGAAGAGGGTGCAACTTACACAGTAACATTCGACGCTAACGGTGGAGAAGGAACAATGGCTGCTCAAACATTTACAGAAGGTGTAGCTGATGCTCTTACTATGAATGATTTCACAAGAACTGACTATACTTTTGAAGGTTGGGCAACTACTGCTACTGGTTCAGTTATGTATGCTGACGGTGCTAATTATACAGCAACAGCTGATGCTACTTTATATGCTGTTTGGGATTTAGCTAGTAGTATTGAAGACGATATGTACAACTCTGTAAATATCTATCCAAATCCTGCTAATAGCATGATTACTATAGCTAATGCTGAAAATGCAAACATTGTAATTATGAATATCATTGGCGAAGTTGTTACTGTTATCAACAGCGCGTCTTCAAACCAAACTATTGATGTTAGCAACTATGCTGCTGGAACATACTTTGTAAAAGTAAATTCTAAAACTGTTAAATTTAACGTTGTTAAATAGTTTTAAATCTATATATATAAGAAACCGCCTTATGGGCGGTTTTTTTATTGTAGGCTACTTTGGTTCGCAAAAATAAAACTGCATTTACACGGGCTTTTTTGCGTAGTTTTATAATTTATGACTACAAAATTTCAAGATTTTTTATGTTTAGTTCTTACTTAATCGTCAAATAAAACATATTAAAAAACTATACATCACACAAATAAGATGTTAATATTTGGTAGATATTTTTTATTATAAATACAGCATCAATCATTATTAAAATAGAAAAATATTGTTATCATTGCCGAACTAAAATTAAAATTAACGTTTAAATAAAAATTAAAAAAATGAGAAAGATTACATTTTTAATGTTGGCTATGAGCATCTGCATTTTTGCAACAGCCCAACTACAAAGAACTAAGTCTACGACACAGGTTAGGCAAACTACTGAAGAGGTAGGCAGTAAATTTGAAAAAATTGCACCTAAAAAGTTTGCAGAAAAAGGTGTTAATTTACTAATGCCAGAGTTTCCTATAAATGGAGCTAAAAACGGTATTGATACCGACACGGTGTTTGCTAATTCCGACTACATGTTTCCAGGTCTTACTTACTACAATACTGGTGATGGCTATATGGTTGGACACAACGGTCAAGCGTGGACAAAGTACGCATCGCGTTATACTTTAGAAACTCCTGGAAGTTTAAACGGTCTTATGCTTTTTCCAGTAGTAGTTCAAGACAATGGCGGTAGCGGTACTATTACAGTAAAAGTATGGAGCAACAACAACGGTGTACCAGGTACCGAGCTTGCAAGCCAAGTTGTTGATATGTCAGAAATGACTCCTCCTGTAGAAAATAACCTTACACCATACGACATTACGCTAACTACACCACTTGCTAACATTGCCGATTTTTTTGTAGGATACGAAATTTCTTACACAACTCCTATCGACAGTTTTGCTAATGTTCAAATGAACTGCCAGTTAGGTACTGGAACAAGCAACCTTTTTGCAAGTACAGCCGATGGCTCTTGGGCAAATACAGATCAGACATTTAATGCAGCTACTAGCTTATACATCGGAGCAAGAATGGATCTAACACCAACTGCACCATCAGCGAGTATCTCGGCAACAAGCTTTGGCTTTGGAAACGTAAACGTTGACGAAACTGCAACCTCTGCTGCATTTACACTTACAAACGCAGGAACAGATGGTCTTACAATTACAAGTGTTACAGGTGTAGCTGCTCCTTATACTACAACTTTAGACGAAGCTATCAATCTTAATGCAGGAGCAACTCACGAATTTACATTCACTTTTGCTCCAACAGAAACAGGCGCGCAAAATGCAGAAGTTGTAATTACAACCAATGGTGGAACAATTACTATTAACCTTACAGGTACAGGAATTACTGCTATAACTGAGCCTATGACTGGCGACTTTGAAACTAATGTTTATGACTTCGATAACGAATTTTTCGGTTGGATTACTTACGACGAAGATGGAGCTGAAGTAGGTGGCATTCAAGGCGTTACATATCCAGGAGGAAATGAACCAGCTGCTTTTATAGCATTCAATCCTACAGCAGCAGGAATAGAAGGAGAAGCTCTTGAAGTCTATGGAGCTTACGAAGGCAACAGATACGGAATGAGTATGTACGCAACAGGTGGCGTTGCAAACAACGACTGGTTGATTATGCCAGCACACACAGTTGTAGCAAATGATAAATTCACAGCAATGGTAAAATCTGCTACAGCAGACTATGGTTTAGAAAGATACAATATTTTAGTTTCTACAACTAACACAGAAATTGCAAGTTTCACTAAAATCTCGGAAGGTGAATATATGGAAGCTCCAGCAACGTGGACACCAATTTATTACAACCTTGAGGACTATGTAGGACAAACGATTTATGTAGCAATTCAATGTGTTTCTAACGACGCATTTATGTTTATGATTGATAATATCGAAATCGAAAACATAGTTTCAGAAACTTATACAGTAACATTCGATGCAAACGAAGGAACAGGAACTATGGCAGATCAAGAATTTTCATCATTAACACCTACAGCAAACTTAACTCTAAACGCTTTCTCTCGCGAAGGATTTACATTCGCAGGTTGGGCAACTACTGCTACTGGCGATGTTGAATACACAGATGGCGCAAGCTACACTGCAACTGCTGACGCTACTTTATATGCTGTATGGGCTTCAACTTTCACAGTAACATTCGATGCTAACGGTGGAACAGGAACAATGGCTGCTCAAACATTTACAGAAGGTGTTGCTGCTAACCTAACTCCAAACGCTTTCACACGCGAAAATCATTACTTTACAGGTTGGGCAACTACTGCTACTGGAACAGTTGCATACAGTAATGGCGCAAGCTACACTGCTACTGCTTCTGCTACTTTATATGCAGTATGGACAGAAATTGATCCTGATGCAATGGCAACTATCACATTAATGGCTGGCGATGTTTGGGGTGATGGTACTGGTTACCAAATGTTACTAGATGCTGACGCTACTGCTTATGGTAATGAAATTCCAGTTGATGGTCCACTTACTAGTGATGCTATGTATTTAGCATCTGAATATACTATTCCTGAAGGTGCTGACGCTGCAGGTACAAATATCGTTTTTAACAATGAAGTTACTATTCAGGTTCCTGCAGGAACATACGATTTTTGTATAACAAATCCATCTGGTGCTACTATTTGGGTTGCTAACGGAGATAACGGAAGAAAAGATGATTATGTGTTTGAAGCAGGAAAACATTATGAATTTGAAGCTGTATTGGATGGGCAAAACGATAATATTATACTAACTATTACAGATTCAAACATTACTACTTACACAGTTACATTTGATGCTAACGGTGGTGAAGGAACAATGGACGCTCAAACATTTACAGAAGGTGAAGCTCAAGCTTTAGCTATGAACTCTTTCACAAGAGCTGATTATACTTTTGAAGGTTGGGCAACTACTGCTGCTGGAACAGCTGAGTATGCTGATGGTGCAGATTATACTGCAACAGCTGATGCTACTTTATATGCTGTTTGGGATGTAGTTAGTAGTATCGAAGATGATATGTACAACTCTATTAGTGTATATCCAAACCCAGCTAACAGCATAATTACTGTTGCTAACGCTGAAAATGCAAACATCGTAGTTATGAATATTATTGGTGAAGTTGTTACTGTTATCAACAGCGCGTCTTCAAACCAAACTATTGATATTAGCAACTATGCTGCTGGTACATACTTTGTAAAAGTAGATTCTAAAACAATTAAATTTAACGTTGTTAAATAATTTAAGACTTTAATATAACAGAAAACCGCCCAAAAGGCGGTTTTTTTTTGCTTTTAGGTATTGCTTCTCGTTCATTTGCAAAGACAAACTATACTCGCAATAAACTGTGCTTTAAATTTCTATATTGTTTTAGGAGTAAAGTAATCTTTCAACACA
Source organism: uncultured Bacteroidales bacterium (assembly GCA_964368115.1). GTDB lineage: Bacteria > Bacteroidota > Bacteroidia > Bacteroidales > ML635J-15 > Bact-19. The sequence goes on along the minus strand of CAYJBL010000051.1, from coordinate 2,563 downwards.
CCAACATAAGGTTCAATATCTTTCCATTTTGCAATTTGCAACTCAATACTTACAACACCACAAGTTGGCACTTCCTCTATTCTTTGGTTAAGTAATAAACTTGCAAATGATGTTGTTCCTGGATTATGGCTTACCAATATTATATGATTTATATTTTCATTTTGACACGACAGAACATTTATATATTCAGAAATCCCACATAAGTAAAGTTCATCAATTGAAACGAGCTTATCTAAATCATAACCTATCTTTTCAGCAATAATTTTAGCTGTTTTTCTAGCTCTTTTTGCCGAACTACTAATTATTAAATCTGGATTTAAATGTTTTGAAAATAAGCATTCTCCTATTTTAGAAGCATCAGCTAAACCTCTATTATTCAATTTTCGCTCAAAGTCAGATACATCATGATTCCAATCTGATTTGGCATGTCTTATTAAAGTTAATAATTTCATCGATTATTTTTTTATTTCATCTGTCATATAGAACTTATAAAAATATCATTGCCTTTGGAGTTAAATACAATGTGTATTTTTCATATTCATTTCCTATAGCAATATAATACTAACAAAAAAGGCTCCAACAAAA
>CAYJBL010000051.1:0-1968 GCA_964368115.1 uncultured Bacteroidales bacterium | reverse complement strand
ATAAATATTAAAGTTTATAATCGTTTTCTTCAAGTAGAAAATCAGCTATTCTTCTGCGAGCGTCTTTTGTATTTACACCTTCAACACATGCAAGATTTTTAACTGCTTTATACATTTTTTCTGTCATACTATCATCTTCGATTGAATAAACAGCGTCAACAGCATTTTTTAGTACTTCAGAAGCAGCATCATAAACGTTTACTGCTAATATATCTTTGTATAAATCGATATTTGATTTCATATTTGCGTCAGCCATCTTTTTAATTCTTAAAGCTAAAGATTCTGCTGAGAAGATTTGAATCATGATATTACTAATATTATTGATTACTTCTTGTTCTTTTAGCATGTCTCTATCAAATTTTGTTGAAACAGCATGAATAAGAATCAAAGCAGCCTTTTTAAAGTTTCTAATATATCTTAATTTTTGCTCAAAGAATGTTTCTCCATCTTTTTTATCTTCGCGGCAGTTGTCCATGTTATTGTAAAGAGTTTCTGCTTGGCTAGCCATATCAAAATCACCTTTCATGCCACGTTTTATTGCAGTTTCAACAAGTAGAAGACGATTGATTTCATTTGTACCTTCAAATATTCTATTAATTCTAGAGTCACGGTATGCTCTGTCAGTCAACATTTCTGCAGAGTATCCCATTCCGCCATGAATTTGTACAGCCTCATCAACAACGAAATCAAGAACTTCAGATCCGAAAACTTTTAATAAAGCAGCTTCAACAGCATAGTGGCTTATTGCATCGATAGCAGCTAATCCTTTATCCATTCCGCTAGCTTTTAATTCAGACATCATATCATCGATATCGCTACTAGTACGATAAATTGCTGATTCTAATGCAAAAGTTTTGATAGCTTGTTCAGCTATTTTATGTTTAATTGTTCCGAATGAAGAAATTAAAACTCCAAACTGTTTACGTTCGTTAGCATATTTAATAGAGTCGCTTGTTGATTTTTTTGCAGCTCCAATAACATTTGCTCCTAATTTAATACGTCCCATGTGAAGGATGCTCAAAGCAATACGGAATCCCATACCTCTTTTTCCGATTAAATTTTCTACAGGCACTTTAACATCGTTGTAATATATTTGAGCTGTAGATGATCCTTTGATACCCATTTTATGTTCATCTGGACCAATTACAACACCTTCCATTCCTTTTTCTACGATAAAAGCACTTAGTACTCTATCATTATCAATTTTTGCAAAAACAACGTGAGTATCTGCAAAACCTGCATTTGTGATCCACATTTTCTGACCATTAATGATATAGTGTTTTCCATCTTCTGATAAAACAGCGTTTGTTTTACCTGAATTAGCATCCGATCCTGCATTAGGCTCTGTCAAACAATAAGCGCCAATATATTCACCACTTGCTAATTTAGTAACATATTTTTGTCTTTGTTCTTCGTTGCCATAATACATAATTGGTAGTGTTCCGATACCTGTAGATGCCATAAAAGCAACTGAAAATGAATATCCAGCGCCAATATTTTCTGCAGCCAACATTTGAGTAACAAACGATTGTTCAAATCCTCCGTATTCCTCAGGAATAGCTACACCCATCAATCCAAGTTCCCCTGCTTTTCTTACCATTTGCGACATCAATTCACGGTCGCCTTTATCTAATGCATCAAGATTTGGATATAACTCAGTTTCGATAAAATCTTTGATAGTTTGTGCTATCATTAATTGTTCTTCGTTATATTCCTCTGGTATGAACATATTTGAAGACTCTATTTCTTTTATTAAAAATTCTCCGCTTTTTAAATTTTTCATATTATCATCGTATTTTTTTAGTGAAAATTCAAATTATCAACGCAAATATAATCTTTTTTTTCGAGAAATTAGGAATAATAATCTCAAATATCTTGAATTATATTTCATTTATGCAAGCAAGTATACCACAGGCCATTATTGCGGCTGTTTCTGTTCTTAATCTACTATTACCTAAGGAAATTGGG
>CAYJBL010000050.1:0-10484 GCA_964368115.1 uncultured Bacteroidales bacterium | reverse complement strand
TTTATTTTTCCTGATACTCAAACAAATAAATTGGTGTAATGAGTGTTCTAAATCTAGTTGAAAGCAAAATAATAGATAGAACAAAAATTTCTGATTTAGTAAAATCTTGGCGTAGGTCTTCGCAAAAAATCGTATTTACAAATGGTTGTTTCGATGTTTTACACTATGGTCATGTTAATTATCTAGCAAAAGCAAAAGATTTTGGTAGTAAATTTGTTGTCAGCTTTGTTGTTTGTTGATGCTGTGGTAGTATTTGGCGAGGACACTCCCGAAAATCTCATTAAAAATATTGTTCCAGATGTAATGGTGAAAGGTGCTGATTACAGTATAGAAAATATTGCTGGAGCAGATTTTGTTATCGCAAGTGGTGGCAAAGTAGAACTAGTTCCGTTGGTAGAAAATTTTTCGACAACAATTTTGTTGGAAAAAATGAATAATGACTCTAAGAACGTTTAGTAGTTCTTATATTTATACAAACAAATTTTATGGAAAAATTAAAAACAGTTTTTGTTTGTCAAAATTGTGGATATGTATCTCCAAAATGGGCAGGAAAATGCTCTAATTGTAATAGTTGGAATTCATTTATTGAGGAAGTTAGAGAAGAAAAATCAAAATCGAAAACCGCACAGCAAGTTTTAAATCCAGGTATCCCAGTACAAATTAACTCTATTCGGCAAGAAGACTTATATAGAATTGAGATGCCTTATACAGAGTTTAATAGAGTATTGGGGGGCGGAATAGTACCGGGTTCGATAATATTGATAGGTGGAGAACCTGGAATAGGTAAATCAACATTAATATTACAGTCGGTACTTTATCTTAAAGATCGAAAAGTTTTGTATGTGTCTGGAGAAGAAAGCGAAACACAAATAAAATTAAGGGCAGATAGAATTGGAATAGAAAACGAACAGTGTTTTGTGTATACAGAAACCAATATTGAGAAAATATTGGCAACAGTCAAAGATATAAATCCAGATATTTTAGTAGTAGACTCAGTACAAACAATTGCTTCTGGAGATTTAAGTTCGGCACCCGGAACCGTATCGCAAATACGAGAAGCTTCTCGTCAGCTTCAAGAATATGCAAAAGAATCAAATACACCAGTAATATTAATCGGACACATTAATAAAGATGGAGATATTGCAGGACCAATGTCATTAGAGCATATTGTAGATGCTGTATTTCAATTTGAAGGAGACGGAAACCATTATTATCGTATATTACGTCCTAAAAAAAATAGATTTGGGTCGACTTACGAAATAGGTGTTTTCGAAATGAAGAGTGAAGGACTTAAAGAGATTATTGATGCAGGCAATATTTTACTCTCAGGTGATAATACAAATTTAAGCGGAGTAAGTTTTGGTACTATTGCAGAAGGTAGCAGAACATTGATGATTGAAATACAATCATTGATAAGTGCAGCAGTATATGGAACACCACAGCGCACAGCAACAGGATTTGATAGTAGACGTTTTCAGATGTTACTAGCAGTAATTGAAAAACGTTTGGGGCTTAAACTAACTCAAAAAGATGCTTTTGTAAATATTGCAGGGGGTATTAAAATTGCAGATACGGCATCAGATTTAGCAGTAGTTGCAGCAATATTGTCTTCATATTTCGATAAACCAATACCCGAAAATACTTGTTGTATAGGAGAAATCGGCTTAAGTGGACAAATTAGACCTGTTTCGTTTATAGATAAAAGAGTCGGAGAGGCATTGAGATTAGGTTTTGATAGAATATTCATTTCCTCGTCGCAGAAATCTGAAATAGATAAATCAAACAAAAACATAATACCAATATCTGATATTAAAGATTTTGCACAACGTATTTATGTGTAATTACTAAAATGTTAATCGTTTTTCTATTTAGAAATTATTGTCAATAGATTGGTAATTAGAATTGTATTTGTCGCAATCAATTTCTACAGGTAGTTTGTTTGGTTTAATAAATCTTTTTTCTGTAGAGTATGGAAGTGTCTCATCTGCATATACTTTTTGCATAAATAGTCCATATATAGGAAGTGCTAGTGAGGCACCTTGCCCATGTTTGATATATCTGAAACGTATACTGCGTTCTTCGCCACCTACCCAAGCACCATTAACTAATTCTGGGGTCATCCCAATAAACCACCCGTCTGAGTGATCGTTGGTTGTCCCTGTTTTTCCAGCCATTTCTCCTTCTAATTTATATTTATATCTTAGTCGAATAGATGTCCCCATATTTACTACACCTTTCATTAGGTCTAGCATTAAATAGGCTGTTTCTTCGCTAATCGCTTCTTTCTGAATCGGGTCAAAAGATGCTAGAACTTCTCCGTTTTTATCTTTTATTTGAGTAATATATACAGGTTTAGTATAAATTCCTTTATTTGCAAATACAGAGTACGCTCCAACCATTTCGCTTAATAATACCTCGGCTGCTCCTACACAAATGGATGGATAAGGATCGACATGAGAATTTACACCCATTTTCTTCGCAATAGAAACAGCTGCCTCTGGAGAAAATTGTTTTAAAACCCACGCAGAAACTTGATTTAAAGATTTTGCTAGCCCTAATTTAAGAGAAATCATTTCTCCGTCGTAGTCTGATTCTGAATATTGTGGAGTGTAAAATTCAAAATCTTTATATTTTGGAACTTTAAATGTAACCTCTACATTTGGTATTTGTGTACATGGAGAATATCCATTTTGCATTGCTAAACAATAAATAAAAGGATTAAATGTAGATCCAACTTGACCACGAGCTCTAGTTGCTTGATCAAATTTAAAGTGCCTATAATTTATACCTCCAATATATGCTTTAACGTGCCCAGTGTTAGGCTCCATTGACATAAAACCAGCGTGAAGAAAAAACTTATTATATCTGATTGAGTCAAAAGGTGTCATAACTGTATCAATATCTCCTGACCATGAAAATACGCTCATTTCAGTAGGAATATTAAATGTTTCGGTTATCTCTTCTTCAGATAATCCAGCTTCTTTTAAAATTCTCCATCTCTCACTGCGTTTCATGGAGTTTTTCATGATATTATCAATTTGTTTTGTGGTTAAATCATTAGAGAAAGGAGCTTTCTTGCTATATGCCTGATCTTTAAAAAATTCACCTTGAATGTATCCACCTATGTGTTCGGTAACAGCTTCTTCTGCATATTTCTGCATGCGACTATCTAATGTAGTATGAATCTCTAAACCATCATTATAAATATTGTAGGCTTCTCCGTTTGGTTTTGTATTTTTATTGCACCAGCCATACGATGGGTCAGTAGCCCAGTTAATAGAGTCTTCAACATAATGACGCATATCAAAATAATTATCAATAATTGGCTTTTTTGCTGTTAACCAAAGTCGCAAAAATTCTCTAAAATATGTAGCAGAGCCGATATTGTGATCTACTTTTTGGTATTTAATGCCTAAAGGAACCAACTTAAGAGAGTCAAATTCTGATTGATTAATATACTCATACTTTAGCATTTGTCCTAGAACAACATTGCGTCTATGCATTGTTTTTTCTGGAAATCTTAATGGATTGTATAAAGAGGGGTTTTGTGCCATCCCAACCAACATTGCAGATTCAGTAATAGTAAGCTCGCTTGGAGTAACATTAAAGTAAACTCTTGCGGCAGATTCAATACCAACAGCTAAGTTAAGGAAATCAAATTTATTAAAATACATCTCAATAATCTCTTCCTTTGTGAAACTTTTTTCGAGTTTAATAGCAATAATCCACTCTTTAAATTTAAAGTTAATTAGGTCGAAAATGCTCATGTTATCAGCTCTACCGAAAAGCATTTTTGCCAATTGTTGAGTGATTGTACTGCCGCCACCTTTAGAACCACCACTAAAAACACCAGTTGCGACCCTAGGTAAAGCTCTAAAATCAATTCCAAAATGATCGTAATATCTAATATCTTCTGTCGCAATTAATGCGTCAACTAAGTGTGGAGATAAATTTTCATATGATGTTTGAGACCGATTTTCCTTAAAATATGTTCCTAATAACTTTTGATCGGCAGAATATATTTTTGTTGCTAAGCTTTCTTTTGGGTTTTCTAATTGCTCAAAACTTGGCATAAATCCGAGCTTGCCTTCAGATAGCATATAGAAGTAAATGATTGTTCCAGAGGAAAATAACATGACTATTAACCATAAGGTTATGGTGAATTTAATAATTGTTTTACGAGAATACTTTGTGCTCATTTTTTTGTCTTGTGACATAGTTAAATATTTAATGGGGTAAAATTAAGAAAAAAAATTATGAAATGGTTTGCTAATTTCTTTATTTTGCAAATTCAAAATAAAATATTTGATGGCAAATAATTTAGTAATTGTAGAATCACCAGCTAAGGCTAAAACAATAAAAAAGTTTTTGGGTGACGATTTTATTGTAGCATCAAGCTACGGACATATTAGAGATTTATCAAAGAAAAATCTAAGTATTAATGTTGATGATGACTTTAAACCTGAATATGAAATTCCAGATGACAAGAAAAAAATTGTTGCGGAATTGAAAAAAACAGCGAAGCAAGTCGGAACAATATGGCTAGCTTCCGATGAAGATCGCGAAGGAGAAGCTATTTCATGGCATTTGAACGAAGTTTTGGATCTGAAAAATAAAGATATAAAAAGAATTGTGTTTCATGAAATAACAAAAGATGCAATAACCAAAGCAATCGAAAATCCAAGAAGCATAAATATTGATCTCGTAAATGCTCAACAAGCAAGAAGAGTTCTAGATAGATTGGTCGGATTTAAACTTTCTCCATTATTATGGAAAAAAATAAAACCTGCACTTTCTGCTGGTAGAGTTCAGTCAATAGCTGTAAAATTAATAGTAGAAAGAGAGCGAGAAATCAATCTTCATAAAGAAAAATCTGAATATAAGATAGTAGGTTCTTTTATTATTAATGGTAAAGATGTAAAAGCAGAACATAGTACAAAGTTTAGTACAAGAGAAGATGCCGAACAATTTTTGACGACTTTAATAGGGGAAAAGTTATTTGTCAAGGATATAACACAAAAACCTGGTAAAAAATCACCAGCACCGCCATTTACAACATCTACTTTGCAACAAGAAGCTAGTAGAAAAATGGGATACTCTGTTGCTCAAACAATGAGAGTGGCGCAATCATTATACGAGAATGGACATATTACATATATGAGAACAGACTCGGTTAATTTATCGAATTTGGCGGTCGATGCAATAAAGCAAGAAATTGAATCAAGTTTTGGGGATGGTTATTTGAAAATTCGAAAATATTCTAATAAAATAAAAGGTGCTCAGGAGGCTCATGAAGCTATTAGACCAACTTTTATGAATATAGAAACGCTTGATGTTCCAAAGCAAGAGCAGCGTTTATATGAATTGATCAGAAAAAGAACATTAGCGTCCCAAATGGCAGATGCGCAGATTGAAAAAACAATTATAACAATCTCAACAAAAGCAGGAAATGCTAATTTTATTGCAAATGGCGAAGTAGTTAAGTTTGACGGATTTTTAAAAGTTTACATAGAATCGGTAGACGATGAAATAGACGAAGAAAATAAATCTATTCTGCCAAAAGTTGAGGTTGGAGAAGACGCAACAGTAAAAATAATAGAAGCAATTCAGCGATTTGAACAACCACCATATCGATACTCTGAAGCTAGTTTAGTGAAAAAAATGGAAGATCTTGGTATTGGAAGACCATCAACATATGCACCAACAATATCAACTATCCAGCAACGAGAATATGTTGTTAAGGAAAATAGACCAGCTAAGACACGACAAATTAACAAGATAATATTACAAGATAATAAAATAACAAATGATGTGCAAGTTGATAAGTATGGAAGTGAGAAGCATAAATTATTTCCAACATCAATGGGAGTTGTCGTGACAGACTATCTAGCAGATCATTTTAAAACTATATTGGATTATAATTTTACAGCACAAATAGAAGAAGAATTTGATAAAATAGCAGTTGGTAAATTGGTTTGGAATCAATTGATAGCTGAATTTTATGGACAATTTAATGAAAATGTAGAAAATTCATTGAAGGAAAAAGAAACAACAAAGTGGATTAAAGAAATAGGGAATGATCCTAATACAGGTTTGCCAATAACTTTACGAATTGGTAAATATGGACCGTACGCTTCAATTGATGGGGGAGAAAAACCTGTATATGCAAGTCTTAGAAAAAATCAAAATATAGAAAGTGTAACATTAGAAGAAGTTTTAGATCTATTTAAATTACCTAGAAATATTGGAGAATATAATGGAGACCAAATTACAGTAGCAATAGGAAAATATGGCCCGTATGTAAAAAATAATGGAGCATTTTATGCTTTAGCTTCAACCGATGATCCATATCAAATAGAATTAGACAGAGCAATTGAAATAATAGAAGAAAAACTAAAAAGTAAAAAAGAAGTTTTCTCAAGAACATTTGAAGAAATGCCAGGGCTACAAATTTTAGTAGGAAGGTATGGTCCGTATATTGCATATGAAGGTAAAAACTATAGGATTACAAAAGATTTTACCCCAGATACAATAACACTTGAAGATTGTAAAAATATAATAGAAAAGAAGAAAAATAAATAATAACTGCGTATGCTTATTTTGTGATTGTTTTTCGCAAAACTATTTTATCTAGATACGAGTTATTTGTTAAAATAAGTTTATTGTGTAATAATTTTATATTTTTCAACACAATAATACATGTGTAAAAGCTTTATTGTTAGAGGTTAATAAAAATAAAGTGTTTTGTGAATATGATAGATATTAACAAAAAATGTTAATAAAATTTGTTACTTTGCAAAAAAAATGTTTTTTTTACGCTCTAAAATTGAAATTTAGAAATAATTAATAGTAATTATGAGGAAAATTATACTATATGTTGGTACAATAGCGGCGGTTTTGATTGGTTATAATGCACAAGCTCAATCTGATTCATATTTTAGTATGTTTGAATATGCTCAAAATGTTTTCAATCCAGGTGCAGCTGGAAGTAACGGAGCATTGTGTGCAACAAGTATTCATCGTCAGCAGTGGACTGGATTTGGAGAGGGTAGACCACAAACAACAATTATTACTGTTGATATGCCAGTAAATTCAATAAGTAGCGGTCTTGGTTTTACAGTAAATAACGATATTTTAGGATTTCAATCTGATTTAAGCATAGGTCTTAATTATGCATATAGACTAGAAACTGATTTAGGTATGATAGGGATTGGATTAGGAGTTGGAGTTTTGAATCGTTCATTAGATGGAGATTGGATAACCCCAGGTTCGTTAGCTGGAGAGACCGTTTATGGAGATCCTGCAATACCTCATATGGAAAGTAAAACCGCATTAGATTTCAATTTAGGAGTGTCTCTTGTTGGTGAAAATTATTGGGCTGGTTTGTCGACAACTCACTTGTTAAGTCCAAAAATTAATTTTAATACAGAAGCACCTAGTCGTGTGGCTCGCCACTATTATTTGACAGGTGGATATATTTTTGCAATGCCAAATCCTTCTTTTGATGTACTTGCATCTTCAATTGTTCAATTAGATGGAGCATCTTACTCAGTAAACATTAATGGTAAAATTTTGTTTGAGAAAAGATTTTGGGGAGGTTTATCATATAGATTAGCATCTAGCGAAGCTGTGGTGTTAATGGTAGGTATGCATATGTTGAATGGTATTAGCTTTGGATATAGTTACGATATTTCGGTATCAGATATAGGTTCATACAATACAGGTTCGCACGAGATAATGTTAAGATACTGCTTTAATGTAGAAGGTGGAAAAACGCCAGGTAAATATAGAAGTGTGAGAAGTTTATAAAAGAAACGAGTAAAATACTCAATTAAAATAATTAGTTATGAGAAGAATAATGTCAATCAGTGCTATTTTTATCATTTTACTAGCAAGTTGTAATTATGGTGGAAGTGGTGATTTAACGGGGATAGATAGATCGCAGTGGTATGCATCAAATCCTCATGGAATGATATTTATCCCACCAGGATCTTATCAAATGGGACCTAGTGATCAAGACGTTCCTTATTCAATGACAGCGCAATCAAAAACGGTTACTGTGCAAGGATTCTGGATGGATGAAACTGAGATAACAAACTCAGAATATCGTCAGTTTGTTGCATGGGTTAGAGATTCTATGGCATTGACTGTTTTGGGAAAGGAAACAAAGAATTCAGTAGACTTTGGCGATATTAACACTAGTACTGATTATCAATCAATAGATTTTATTATTGATGATACAGATGTGTCAGAAGAAGAGGTTAATTACATTGCAAATATGTATGATAGTGGCGAGTTTGATTTTGAAGATTATGATAATACAAATTTTCTGGATTGGTCTGGTCCGTTAGATTATGATGATTTAGAATTAAAAGGTATTTTGTCGAAAAATGAAATACCAGATAATTTTAATCAATCATTGTATATATTACCACCAGAGGAATTATATCACTTTGTTCGTACATCTTTTTTGAATACAGATGCGTTGTATTATAGTTATTTTTGGATTGATACTCGTCAAGCTGCGCAAAAGCATACGTTTAAAGCAGGGAATGATGGAGTTGATCAAGGTGTTGCTCGCACATTTGATAGAAAAAAAGATCATGGTTTGAGAGTAGGAAGACATTTTAATCCTGAAACAGGCCAATACGAAGGTGAAATTAAAGACCTAGAAAAGCTAAAAGAAGGAGCAGAATGGGAAGATTATGCTGATAGAGACGTGAAAAATTATGATGGAAAAAGTAATGACGGAAGATATGGAGGTAGATTTAGTTATGTAATGCATAATAAAGTGCATATTTATCCTGATACATTATGTTGGATTTCAGATTTTACATATTCTTATAATGAGCCAATGACAAAGATGTATTTTTGGCACCCAGCGTATGACTATTATCCAGTTGTTGGAGTTAGTTGGACTCAGGCAAATGCATTTTGCGCTTGGAGAAGTTCGATGAAGAATGTTTCTCAAAAATCTGTAGGAGACTACTACTTAAATGAATACAGATTGCCAACAGAAGCTGAGTGGGAATATGCTGCACGTGGGGGATTAGACTTATCAATGTATCCATGGGGTGGACTATACACAAGGAATTATAGTGGATGTTTTATCGCAAACTTTAAACCAATGCGAGGAAATTATACAGATGATGGCGGTGTACAAACAGTAATGGTTGCTGCTTACGATCCAAATGAGTGGGGATTGTATGATATGGCAGGTAATGTTGCAGAATGGACAAGCAATGCATTTGATGAATCATCATATAGTTTTACACACGATTTAAATCCAAATTATCAATACCATGCTCATCCAGATGATCCACCAGCAAGAAAAAGAAAAGTTATTCGTGGAGGCTCGTGGAAAGATGTTGCATATTATATGCAAAATGGAACAAGAACATATGAATTCCAAGATACAGCAAAAAGTTATATAGGTTTCAGATGTGTAAGAACATATTTAGGAAGACATGCTAATGATGGAGCTTCACATTCTCAAATAAACTAATAAATAATAATAATAATTACTAATTAAAATTTAACACAATTATGAATTTAAGTGAGTTTACCGCGAGTAAAGGGTACAAAAAAATTATGGGTTATGTATACGGTTGGGGAGCAGCTGTAGTTATGGTCGGAGCGTTATTCAAAATTCAGCATTATCCTGGTGCAGGAGCGATGTTATTTGTTGGTCTTTTGGTAGAGGCTTTGATTTTCTTTCTATCTGCATTTGAACCACCTCACGAAGAAGTAGATTGGAGTTTAGTATATCCAGAGTTAGCTGGAGTTGGCGAAGAAATAAATCTTGAAGGTAAAAAAGCTGCAATAACAAGTAAAAAATCTGCATTAGAAAAATTTGATGCAATGATTGAAAATGCAGAAATAACACCTGAATTATTTGAAAAATTGGGTTATGGTTTGAAAAATCTAAATTCAACAACAGAAAAATTACAAGATGTATCTGACGCATCTGCTGCAACTAATAATTATGTAGCAAATTTTGAAAAAGCTTCAGAAAAAGTATCTTCATTTGCAGATGCTTATGGACAATCAGCTGTAAAGTTAAATGAAAAAGCAGAATTATTAGCTACAACTTATGAGAGTTCGGCTTCAGCAGTTGGAACATCAGGAAACAATTTAGCTGCGGCGTATTCAAAATTAACAGAATCAATGAGTAAGGAGTTAGAGTTTTCTTCTGATGGTGGAAAAACATATAACGAACAACTTAGTATAATGAATAAAAACTTGGCAGCTTTAAATGCAGTTTATGAATTACAGTTGCAAGGTACAAACCAACAATTTGAAGCATCTAAAGTTCTTCACAGTGGATTAGATGAAATATTAAGTAGTTTAAAAGAATCAGTAGAAGATACACAACGTTATCGTGAAGAAATAAGTAAACTAAATCATAACTTATCAGCAATGAATACTGATTATGGAAATATGTTATCTGCAATGAATTTTAAACAAAATTAATCCAGAAGAGG
>CAYJBL010000049.1:6259-10887 GCA_964368115.1 uncultured Bacteroidales bacterium | reverse complement strand
AATTTCATAGAACAAATAATAGAAGAAGATATAAGATCAAATGTAAATGAAAAAAAAGTGCACACTAGGTTTCCACCAGAACCTAATGGATACTTACACATAGGTCATGCAACTTCTATATGTCTAAATTTTGGGCTTGCTGCAAAATATAATGGATCGTGTAATTTACGATTTGATGATACAAATCCATCTAAAGAAGATGTTGAGTTTACTGATGCTATACAGAAGGATATAAAGTGGTTAGGTTTCGATTGGGAAGGAAATGTTCGCTATGCTTCAGATTATTTTCAACAATTGTACGACTGGGCAGAACAATTGATAATTGAAGGAAAAGCGTATGTTGATGGGCAATCTGCAGAAGAAATAAGTCAGGGAAGAGGAAACGTCACAGAAGCGGGAAAGAATAGTCCATACAGAGATAATTCTGTAGAAGTAAATTTGGATTTATTTCGTAGGATGAAAAATGGCGAATTTGCAGAAGGTTCTTATGTTTTACGTTCGAAAATAGACATGGCACACCCTAATATGTTGATGAGAGACCCTATAATGTATAGAATCATTTTTTGTAGTCATCATAGAACTGGAAATGATTGGTGCATTTATCCAATGTATGATTTTACACATGGACAAAGCGACTACTTGGAAGGAATTACTCATTCGATATGTACATTAGAATTTGAAGTTCATAGACCGCTATATTATTGGTATTTAGATCAATTGACGAAAACAGAATATCGTCCTCGCCAAATAGAGTTTGCTCGTAGAAATCTGAATTATACAGTGATGAGTAAGCGTAAACTTCTGGAATTGGTAGAAAATAAATATGTTTCAGGTTGGGACGATCCAAGAATGCCAACAGTGTGTGGCTTAAGACGAAGAGGTTATACGCCAGAATCTATTCGAATGTTTGCAGATAAAGTTGGTGTTGCTCGTCGAGAGATAGTTGTTGATATGGCATTGCTAGAATACTGTATAAGAGAGCATTTAAATAGAGTTGCAACAAGAGTAATGGCAGTATTAAATCCAGTAAAACTGGTAATTGATAATTATCCTGTAGGACAAACAGAAAATGTTGAAATAGAAAATAATCCTGAAGATCCAGCGGCAGGAAAACGACAAGTAATATTTTCTAGGGATTTGTATATAGAACGAGATGATTTTATGGAAGATGCTCCAAAGAAATTCTTTCGTTTAAGTGTTGGAAAAGAAGTTCGTTTAAAAGGTGCGTATATTGTAGAATGCACAGGAGTAGAAAAAGATGAAAATGGAAACATTACATTAATCCACTGTAATTATGATCCGACGTCAAGAAGTGGAAGTGAAGCAAGCAAGCGAAAGGTTAAAGGAACTTTGCATTGGGTCTCGGCAGATCATGCAATAGATGCAGAAGTAAGGTTATATGATAGATTATTTAAAGATGAAGATCCTTCAGGTCATAAAGATATTGATTTTAAAGAATTTATAAATGAAAATTCTTTAGAAATATTAAAAAATTGTAAATTAGAACCAGTATTGAAAGAGGCAAGACAGGGAGAAAGATTTCAATTTCAGCGCTTAGGTTATTTTTGCGTAGACTCAGACTCTACAGAAGAAAATCTAGTATTTAATAAAACTGTTGGATTAAAAGATAATTGGACAAAAGGATAAAATTAATAAAACAACAATAACAGATGAAAAAAAAATGTTTAGGAATATTAGCATCGTTGATGGTGGTAATATCAACAAGTGCAACTCCATTATGGATGCGTTACAATGTAATATCTCCCAATGGAGATAAAATAGCATTTGCATATAAAGGAGATATTTATGTGGTAGCAAAAGAAGGAGGAGAGGCTCGTCAATTAACAACGACTGTGGATTATGAATACATGCCAATTTTTTCTCCAGACGGGTCACAAATTGCATTTGCTACAAATAGAAATGGAAACTTTGATATATATGTAGTTTCAGTGTCAGGAGGAGAGGCAAAAAGAGTAACGACAAATTCGGCAAATGAAATGCCATTGGCATTTTCTCCAAATGGAGAAAGTATTTACTATTCTGCTTATCTTCAAAAACCATCTGAAAATGTACAATTTCCATCTGCGTGGATAACAGAACTTTATTCTATACCTGTTGAAGGAGGAAGAGCTACGCAAGTTTTAACAACACCAGTTATGAATATGTGTTTTGGAAAAAATGAAAATTCGTTTTTGTATGAAAACCGCACAGGTAGTGAAAACACTTGGCGTAAACATCATACATCAAGCGTTGCACGAGATATTTTCTTATATGAAGCTAAAAAAGATAAACATATAAAATTATCTCAAAACATTGGAGAAGACAGAAATCCTATATATACGCCTGATGGGAAAATCTTATTCTTAAGCGAGCGCAATGGTGGGGACTTTAATGTATATCTTGCAGAAGAAGATAATATGTCAGAAGCGCAAGCAATAACATCATATAAAGGTAGTCCAGTTCGTTTTTTATCTCAAGCAAATGACGGAACAATTTGTTATTGGTATGCAGGTCAGATTTATACGCAAAAAATAGGTGAAAAAGCAAAACTTCTAGATGTTAAAATTATTAATGATCAAAGTTTAGATCAAGAAACTTTAATTTCAGTTAGAGGAGGAAATGTAAGCATGAGTCCAGAAGGCGATCAAGTATTTTACGTAGGTCGTGGAGATGTTTTTGCAACAACAGACGAATATGCAACAACAAAGCGAGTAACTAATACTCCTGAAGCTGAACGTGGTGTAAGTGTATCTCCAGATGGCAGGACTATTGTTTATGCTAGTGAGCGTAGTGGACAATGGAATATTTATACAGCAAAAATTTCTCGTAAAGGTGAAATCAATTTTGCAAATTCAACCTTAATTGATGAAGAATTATTGATAGATGATGGCAAGGAGCGTATTGCACCAAAATTTTCTCCAAATGGAGAGGAAATCGCCTTCCTTGAAGATAGAAGAAAATTAATGGTATATAATATTGAATCAAAAGAAGTAAGGCAAATTACAGATGGTTCAAAACATGTATCTAATGATGATTATGGATTTGACTTTGAATGGTCGCCAGATGGAAATTGGTTTGCTGTAAGCCTTTCTACAAATTCACGTGCTCCGTATTCAGATATTGCAATTATTTCGTCAAAAGAAGAAGGAGAATATCACAATATTACTAGTTCAGGGTATATGGATGTTTCTCCAATGTGGGTTTTAGATGGTGATGCAATTTTATTTATATCAAATAGATATGGGATGAGATCTCATGCTTCTTGGGGAAGTCAAAATGATGTTTTTATCGCATTCTTGAATCAAGATGCGTACGACGAATTTAGATTATCTAAAGAGGAGCTAGATATTTTGAAGCAAGAGAAAGAACTTGCAGAGAAAGAAACAGCGGAAGCGTCAGAAGATACAGATGACAAGAAAAAAGATAAAAAGAAGAAAGACAAAAGTGAAGAAGAAGAGAATAATATAGATATAGAATTGGATAAAATATCTGATAGAATTATTCGTATTACACCAATGTCTGCAAGTATGGTAAGTGCAGCAATAAATAAAAAAGGAGACAAGCTATATTTTATTGCAGCTTACGAAGATAAGAATTATGATTTGTGGGAGTTAGATATAAAAACAAAGGCTTTAAAAGTTGTAGTGCCAAAAATAGGTTACGCAGAACTAAAATTATCTAAAGATGGAGATAATTTATATGCATTAGGTGCAAAATCAATGAAAATAACTTTAGCTGGATTAAAAACGAAATCTATAACAACCTCAACTTCGGCAACTATAGATAGAGCAGAGGAAAGAGAGTATATGTTTAATCACGTATTTTTACAGCAAACAAAACGTTTTTATAAAGAAGATTATCATGGTGTGAATTTAGATAAATTGAAAGAAATGTATAAACCATTTCTTCCACATATAAATAATAACTATGATTTTGCAGAATTATTAAGTGAAATATTAGGAGAACTTAATGTTTCTCATACGGGGTCAGGGTATTTTGCACCTTCAAAAAAAGGAGCAGATATTACAGGAAATTTAGGATTGCTGTATAATCTTGATCACAAAGATAATGGATTGATGGTTGATGAAATAATAGAAAACGGTCCATTTGATAAAGAATTATCCAAGTTAAAGGCAGGTATGATAATTCAAAAAATAGATGGGAAAGAGATTCTCGCGGATGAAGATTACAATTACATGCTGAATAGAAAAATAGGAGTTAAAACATTAATTACTATATATGATCCAGAGACAAAAGAAACTTGGGATGAAGTTGTGAAACCAGTAAGTGCAGGGTCACTACAAGCAAGTATGTACAAAAGATGGGTAGAGTCGCGTCAAGCAGAAACTGAGCGATTGTCAAAAGGTCGTTTAGGATATGTGCATATAAAAAGTATGGGCGATGACAGTTATAGAACAATATACAACGATATATTAGGAAAATATAATAAATATGAAGGGGTTGTAATTGATACTCGTTTTAATGGTGGAGGTCGTTTGCACGAAGATATTGAAATATTATTTAGCGGAGAAAAGTACTTAGAGCAAGTAGTTAGAGGTGAGCACTATTGTGATATGCCATCAAGACGTTATAATAAACCATCAATTATGTTGATTGGAGAAGCAAAT
>CAYJBL010000049.1:0-6249 GCA_964368115.1 uncultured Bacteroidales bacterium | reverse complement strand
ACGGCACGCCTTGGGTTTATAAATATAAAAAAATGGGATCACTTGTTGGTATGCCAGTTCCAGGTACAATGACAAGCGTAAATTGGGAAACCCTACAAGACCCAACTTTATATTTTGGGATACCAGTTGTTGGTTATAAAACGATAGATGGTGAATACCTTGAAAACTTACAGTTAGAACCAGATTTTAAATTAGCAAATACTCCAAATGAATTGAATGAAGGGAAAGATTCGCAATTGGAAAAAGCAATAGAAGAGCTTCTAAAGCAAATAGAGGCTGGCACAGAAAAGTGGTAATAATAAACAAGTAATAAAAGGGTACTTTTTAAAATCATTAGTGATTTTGAAGTACCTTTTTTATTGGAAATATTAAAATCAAAAAATATTAAATTTCTTTTATAATATGCATGTCTAATTTAAAATCAATCAAATTAATTTTTAACTTTGCGTGCAAAAAAATAAATAAATGACATTACAAGAAATAGTAAATTTGTTAGACGGCAAAGTGCTAGTGGGAGAAGAACGAATAGGAGAAAATGTTGAACATGCTTTTGCATCAGATTTAATGAGCGATGTATTGACAATTAAGATAGACAATTTTATGCTAATTACAGGTTTGGTAAATAATCAATCTATTAGAACAGCTGAGATGTCAGATATTAATTATATCTTATTCGTGAGAGGAAAAGAAATAACTGCAGATATGTTAGAATTGGCAGAAGATAATGACATGGTAATAATTACAACACCTTATTCTTTATTTAAAACATCAGGAATATTGTATGGGGCAGGTTTAAAACCAGTATACTAAAATGGAACAAAATTATAATGTAGAAGCAGGGGATTTTACTAGAGCAGGATACGCATCATCTCAAATTAAAAAAACATTAAAACAACTTGGGGTAAACCCCATGATAATTAAACGTGCGGTTGTTGCTTTATATGAAGCAGAAGTAAATATGGTTGCGCATGCTCAAGGTGGAGATATAAAAAGTGAAATTACTTCGGAAGGAATCAGAGTTATTTTACAAGATGTTGGCCCTGGTATACCAGATGTAGAGCAAGCAATGGTAAAAGGTTTTTCTACAGCTTCAGCAGCAGTTCGTGAAATGGGATTTGGAGCAGGGATGGGGCTTCCAAATATTAAAGAAAATGTTGATGATTTAATAATAGAAACAGAAATAGGAAAAGGAACTAGATTAGAATTATATATAAAATTTTAATGAAAAGTAATATTTCACACCATGGTACATTAGTAATAGATACAGATCTATGTATAGGCTGTTCTCACTGTATGCGAGCTTGTCCAACAGAAGCATTAAGAGTTAGTGGAGGAAAGGCAATGTTACATGCTGATTGGTGTGTCGATTGTGGGAAATGCTATAAAGTATGTCCTTCAACAGCAATAAAAATAATTGATGAAGATATAGATAAAATATTACCTTATGAAAAACGAATTTTGCTTGTCCCATCTATTTTTTATGCACAATTTCCAGCAAAAATTACAGAAGATATAGTAAATGCAATTCTTAGTAATTGTGGTTTTACAGATATTTGTATTGTAGAGCAAAGTGTTGACGCAATAATAAAAGAAGTAAATAAATATATTGCTAATTCTCAAGAAAAACCATTACTATCTTGTTTTTGTCCTGGTGTTGTTCGATTAATTCAAGTTCGCTTTCCATCTTTGATTGATAAAATTATGTTAATACTTCCTCCATTGGAAGTAACAGCAACTTATTATAGAAAAAAATACGTTGACGAAGGATTTGATGCAGAAAATATAGGAATATTCTACATTACTCCATGTATAGCAAAAACAGCTGCAATTAAAACACCTATTGGTGGTTATACTTCTCCAATAAATGGACCTTTAAATATGGATATTCTTTACAATAAGGTAATGGCAGCATACAAAAGTAAGGCTTATGGAGAGTGTACAGCTAATATTCATAATCATAGATCAACTAAAGGGGCGTCGTGGGCGACAACTGGAGGAGAATCGTCATTAGTAGATGGTTATGCTTTGGCTGTTGATGGTCTGAGCAATGTAATTGATTTCTTAGAAAGATTAGAGAATGATGAGTTTGATATAAAAACTGATTTTATAGAACTCAGAATTTGCGATGAATCTTGTGCAGGAGGGATATTAACGCAAAATAATCGTTTTGTTGCAGCCGATACAATGAGAAGACAAGCAAAACTTATGCCTTCGGAACATTGTATGACAGACGAGTTTAATAAATTGTCCTTTTCGGATTTCCATATAAATAATGTCGAACCTCGTTATATGGTTAAATATGACAAAGACATTATGAAAGCCATAAAGAAAATGGAAAAGGCAAACTTATTAAGAAAACTTCTTCCTGGAATAGATTGTGGTGCTTGTGGGGCTCCAAGTTGCGAAGCATTGGCATCCGATATAGCAAGAGATGATGCAATATTGAGTAATTGTATTTTTATGCAAGCAATATATGAAAAAGAAGGTTCGCTACAAGTGAACGAAGCTATTGAGTTGATGGAAAAAGTTTGGGGAAATGATAGATTTATAAATAAAGAAAAAAAAATATAATATGAAAGTACGTGAATTAGTAGAGGCTTTAAATCTTAAAGTTTTTTCAGGAGAAAATGGGTTAGATAACGAAATATCTGGAGCTTATGTATCAGATTTACTTTCGGATGTTATGGGTTTTGCAGATGAAGGACAAGCATGGTTAACCTTACAAACACATAAAAATGTAATGGCTATAGCAAGTTTGAAGGATTTGTCTTGTGTTGTTCTAGTGAAAAATTTTGAACCAGAAGCAGATGCAGTTGAAGTTTCAAACAATGAAAATATTCCAATTTTAGGAACCTCAGACCAAACTTTCGAATTAAGCGGAAAGCTATATAATTTATTAGGATTATAATAACTACATTAATTAATAGGTGTTCGTTGTTTATATGCTTACAAATTTTGTCGTAGATGAAAACATATAAAGCAGATCTACACAATCATACGGTATTGTCACCTTGTGGAGATTTAGAAATGACTCCTGAGTTTATCCTTTCGCAAGCAAAAGCAAAGGAATATGATATAATAGGCATTACCGATCATAATACTACATTACAAGCTAGGGAAATAAAAAAATATTCATCAGAAAATACTCCTTACATATTGTGTGGTGTGGAAATAACGACAAGCGAAGAGGTTCATTGCTTAGCCTTTGTTGATGGAGAAGAAAATCTCAATAAACTTGAAGATTATTTAAGATCTCATCTGCCAAAAATACCAAATAATGTCGATTTATTTGGATATCAATTATTGGTAAATAAAGAAGAAGAAGTATTGTACGAAGAAGAAGTATTGTTGATATCAGCAATAGATCAAAATGTAGATCAAGTAGAGGCCTTTGTGCATTCATTATCAGGAATTTTTATCCCAGCGCATGTGGATAAGAAAAAAAATTCAATAATATCACAATTGGGCTTTATTCCACCAAGTTTAAATATAGACGCAATAGAGTTTTCAGCAAATTGTGATGTACAAGCATTTTTGAATGCAAACAAATATATAAACAAATTAAATACAACTTTTATACGCTCTAGCGATGCGCATTATCCGATAGACTATTTGAATGCAGAAACTATTTTTAAAATGAAAGAAATAAATTTTGAGGAAATAAAAGCTGCATTAAAAAATATTGACGGAAGAAGTGTTGAAATAAAATATTAATTATGAATGATTTATCAATGCATATTTTGGATATACTCCAAAATTCAATAAGCGCAGGTTCGCTTCTTACATATTTAATTATAAAAGCAGATACAAGTAAAGACTTATTAACATTAGAAATAATCGATAATGGCAAAGGAATGGATGAAGATCAAGTTGCAAAACTAGAAGATCCTTTTTTTACATCAAGAACAACAAGGAGAGTTGGAATGGGTATTCCTTTGTTAAAACAAACCGCAACTCAAAGTGGAGGAGATGTTATTGTTCACTCAAAATTAGGGGAAGGCACAAAAGTTTTTGCATCATTTAAACTTACAAATATTGATCGACCTCCTTTAGGTGACGTTGCAAATGCTGTAATTCTAACTGTAGCAGCAAACCCAGAAATAGATTTTGTTTATGAGCACGAATTAGATGGGAATAATTATATTTTTGATACACGAGAAATAAAAGAAGTGCTTGATGGAGTTCCTCTAAATGATACATCAGTAATGAAATATTTAGAAGAAATGATAAAGGAAAATACAAGTGATTTATCTATTTCGTAAACAGCATCTCGGCACAGATATAATATAATTAATAACTAAGAATAATTTACATTATTTTACATCAATCTAAATAAGCATATTGCTCATTATTTCTTATAATTTCTTGATTATTTATAGATATGCTTTTTCTATATTTGCCGCATTAATTTAATATTTATAATTTAATAATTTAAAGTTTTATTATATGAGTAAAATAAAATCACTCGCAGATCTTAAACAGATGAAGCAGCGATTTGAAGAAGAGATAAGTATAAGGGAAAAATCGGATAACCCTGAAGGTCTTGTTCAAATAAGAGTAGCTATGGCTACATGTGGTATTGCTGCAGGTGCAAGAGCGGTAATGAATGCTATGATAGATCGAATTGATAAAGATGGTATTTCTGCTATTGTAACACAAAGTGGTTGTATGGGATATTGCTTTGCAGAACCAACAATTGAAGTTACAAAACCAGGAGAAGATCCAATAGTTTTCGGTAAAGTTGATGTTGCAAAGGCAACCGAAATTATCGAGAAATATATTTTACAAGGAGAGCTTGTTGATGGTATTATTCCTGTTAATTATCAAACTGTTAATCCTTAATTTTTAGTTCTATGTCTAAATTTAAAATGCACCTACTTGTTTGTGGTGGGACTGGCTGTATGGCCTCAGAAAGCAATAAGCTAATTGATAGTTTAAAAGAAGAGATTGTTAAAGTTGGAATGGAAGAAGAAGTTCAAGTTATAGTTACTGGTTGTTTCGGTTTTTGCGAACGCGGTCCTATAGTTAAAATAATTCCAGATAACACTTTCTATACTAGAGTTGAAGCGAAAGATGCTGCGGAAATAGTGCAAGAGCACGTAGTTAAAGGACGTAAAGTTCAAAGATTGTTGTACGAAGACCCAGAAACTCATGAAATGATTTCAGATTCAAAACACATGGGATTTTATCAAAAACAACTTCGTATTGCATTAAGAAATTGTGGTTTTATTAATCCAGAAAATATTGAAGAATATATTGCTAGAGATGGTTATGCTGCTCTTGCAGAAGTTCTTTCAAATACTCCAGAACACACTGTTGATATTATCAAACGTTCTGGTCTTAGAGGCAGAGGAGGAGGAGGTTTCCCAACTGGTCTTAAATGGGAGTTTGCTGCAAAAAATAAAGCAGACCAAAAATACGTAGTTTGTAATGCAGATGAAGGAGATCCAGGTGCATTTATGGACCGTTCTATTTTAGAAAGTGATCCACACTCTTTATTAGAAGCTATGATTATTAACGGATATTGTATTGGCGCAACAAAAGGTCTTATTTATATCCGTGCAGAGTATCCATTAGCGATTGAGCGTCTTAAAATTGCAATGGAACAAGCTCGTGAGTTTGGATTATTAGGCAAAGACATAATGGGTTCTGGATTCGATTTTGATTTAGAAATTCGTTATGGTGCAGGTGCTTTTGTTTGCGGTGAAGAAACTGCTCTTATCCACTCAATGGAAGGATTTAGAGGAGAACCTACTGTAAAACCACCATTCCCAGCAGAAAGCGGTTACTTAGGAAAACCAACTAACGTAAATAATGTTGAAACATACGCAAATGTGCCTGTTATTATTTTAAAAGGAGCAGAATGGTTTGCATCAATAGGAACAGCAAACTCTAAAGGAACAAAAGTTTTTGCTTTGGCAGGAAAAATTAGCAATGTTGGTCTAATTGAAATACCAATGGGAACAACATTAAGAGAAGTAATATACGAAATTGGTGGCGGTATTAAAGATGGCAAGAAATTTAAAGCTGTTCAAACGGGAGGTCCTTCAGGAGGATGTCTTACTGAAAAAGATTTAGATATTCCAATTGACTATGATAATTTACTATCAGCTGGCTCAATGATGGGATCAGGTGGTATGATTGTTATGGATGAAGATGATTGTATGGTTTCTATCGCACAATTCTACTTATCATTTACTGTAGAAGAATCTTGTGGTAAATGTTCGCCATGTCGTGTAGGTAACATGA
>CAYJBL010000048.1:0-10974 GCA_964368115.1 uncultured Bacteroidales bacterium | reverse complement strand
TTTCACATCAAATGCTATTTGACTACATTCCTTTTATTATCCTTCTTGGCTCTCTTTTTGTTGTCACAGGGGGAATATACATAAAAGGTGATTTTGCAGCAAAACCTATTGTAAATACGACTATTCTTACAATTGGATATTTACTTGCATCGTTAATGGGAACAACAGGAGCTGCAATGCTATTGATCCGCCCTATTATCGAAATCAATAAAAACAGAAAAGATAAGGTTCACATTATTTTGTTTTTTATTGCAACAGTAGCAAACTGCGGAGGTTTGTTAACTCCACTTGGAGACCCACCACTATTTCTTTTATACCTAAAAGGAGCTCCTTTTGAGTGGTTTATGAACTTAGTTCCAGAATGGGCGTTTGTTGGAGTATTACTTCTAATTATTTTCTTCTTTGTTGATTCTTACTATTACAAAAAAGAAAACTTAGCAAAAACTAATAACACAAATAAATTGAGAATTTCGGGGAATATTAATTTCCTATACTTAATTATGGTTGTTTTAGCTGTTGCGTTTATTAATCCTAGCACAATACCTTCGATGAACGATGCAAACTATGACTCAGGTCACGCACCAATGTACATCAAATTCTTGCGTGAATATGTTCTTCTAGCAATCATTGGCCTAAGCTTATTTACATCAAAAAAGAGTGCGAGAAGAGATAATAAATTTTCTTGGGGACCAATCGTCGAAGTTGCGGCTTTATTTCTAGGTATTTTTGCAACTATGGCACCTGCCCTACTTTATCTTAGAGCTGAAGCTAGCGGACTAGGTCTTACAGAAGCTTGGCAATTTTACTATTCTACTGGTATTTTAAGTTCGTTCTTAGATAATGCACCTACAGCTCTAGCTTTCCATAGTGTTGCTCTTGGGCTTGCATCTACAGCAGGAAATTTAGTTGCAGGTATATCTGAAACACTACTAATTGCAATATCAACAGGTTCTGTATTATTCGGAGCTATGACATATATTGGTAATGGCCCTAACTTTATGGTTAAAGCTATTGCTGAAGAAAATAATATTTCTATGCCTTCGTTCTTTGCATATATTATTAAATTCTCAGTAATTGTACTATTACCAATTTACATAATTACACAACTTATATTTATTTAAATATAATACTTAGTACTCAAAAAAATAAAGGCTTCAAAATTAATTTTGAAGCCTTTATTTTTTAAATATGTGAAACCAATTTGTTTTTCATTATTATTTTTAACCTATCTCCCCTGCGTGCCTTCATTGCAAGGAGTGCAGCGATGCGGCAATCCCTAAGGCACGTTCTACAAAAGTATTAAGGCAAAAGAACAGATCGCCACACTTCGTTCGCGATGACGATTCTCGCGCGTGCCCGTCTGGCATGAAGACGAAACGAATATTTATATAATTACAAATTAAGGATTAGTTAGTTTCATTATCAAGCTCCTTGGCGGTAAACTTGTAGCGGCTATCGAACCAATCGTTGCGCTGCGATACAAATATCTCACCAAATGGTAGGTATTGTAAGTGCTGTACAGCATACCCTTCTGTACTTGTTATAAACGAGCTGCTGCCGAGGTGGTCGCTGTGGTAGAAAAATTGTTTGTTTTCCATTTTAGTAATAAAAATATTATATTAAAGTTTTTACCAAGTTACCGCCCAATAAATAATGTATAGCTCATTTTCCTTAAAAGCAACACCACTTCGATAACCATGTTTTAATTCGTTAGGCAAAATATCCCACTCAAAAAAACATTCATTTGGTAAAATATATTTATTACCTGATTTCAACGTTAAAATATTATATCTCTCAGATAAACCACAAATTGTAGTAGTATCATATATATTCGGCATACTCATATCATCAAATATCTTATGAAAATTTAAAATTATTGGACTTTTAGTCTTATATATATTTTTTAAATACAATGAATCATATTCTTCAAATAAATATATATCCCTATCAACTATAAAATAATTTTCTTGCTCAGCTGTAATTTTATTTATGTATTTTTTTTTATATTCATTTATTAAATCATCGTAAGTGCTCTGAGTTCCACACTGATATATTTTTACTATATAAGATGGAAAGAACATACTATTTTTTTGTAGCATTTTAGATTCTATCGTAGAAACAGCAGTAAAACACTCTGTCAAATCATTATATTGCTTTGAATTATCAGGAAAAAAAGAAACAATGGAATCTGGAATATAATGATTATCTCTATCTTTTATATTTTTTAAAAAATTGTGCCCATCTGTTTTAGTTGAAGTTTTACAAGATAAAGTTACTATCAATAATATAATATAAATACTGTATTTTTTCATAATTATTTTCTGAAAATTATAGGTGAATTTTTTATTATTTCTAATGAAAATTTTCCTAAAGGACCAAATTCTAATGGTTGTTTTTTACTATAATCAAATTTTCGTGTTTCCCAGCTTTCATAAACATAAAATAAAGGACTACTATTTTGTTGTCTTTTACACTCTATTATATCATAATATTTACCATTTTGACTATCATGAACATAAATCCATTCTCTTATACTTTTTAATTCTTCAGTTTTATTTGATATATAAACTGGAGTATGCGGTTCCGAAATGACTTGTGTGATTTCTTGTGTATAATAATCTGCTATCAATGGTTTAAAGTTGTAGCCTTGTTCTTTCATAAATTGTTTTGAGTCTTTTGCACTAAATCCAAAAGAAACATATTCACCTATAAAATGTTCTACATTCATAAATGAATTATATAGTTGTTCTGGAGATTGATTAAACATTCCATTTTCACCTAACCACGAAAAATCATCACCTAAAAGAAATGCATCTTCCTTTCTATAATCTTTTTGATAAATAATTTCTCCCGTTTTTTTATTTTGAAACCAATCTTGAGTATCCCCATCCAACATCCCCGTAGGGTCAACCCTCACCACAGGATTATTTTGGCAGTAGTTGTAAGGGCTTAGGTTTGGGCGCGCTGCTGCCAACGGATCCACACTAAGCCAGCTATTTAAATCGCTATCGTAGTAGCGTGCGCCAAAGTAGGTGTAGTTGGTTTCGTTATGTAATAAAGCTATCATCGTAATCTATTTTTCTCTTCAAAAATCCATTCATTTTTTTCACACGAGTATTTATAGATAAATTCTTCAGAAATACTCATAGCCAAACTGATTGAATTTTTCTTTAAAAAGAAAAGTTTCCATACAGAAAAACGAATTACTAATTTATCTTTAAATATATGAGTCCCATTAAAGATCAAAACTGCAACTCCATTCTTAGAAACTCTCTTCTTTGCAAGTGAAGTAATATCTGCATATTTATAATTATATTTATATTTTTTCTCTAATAACTCATTACTAAAACTAAAATAATGTGGATAATATTCTATAAGTATATATATATCTTTAACATATTTATCTTCAATATTTCTTAAAAAGGCAGGTTTATCCCATAATGAAGGAGGTTTATGAATTTCTAAAGGACGACTATCATCTAAACCTTCAATAAAGTTAGATAGAGAGTTATTAATCATAGTAGATAGTTCATTTGTGTCTTGTGCCGATATACAGTTCGTCAATAAAAGCAAACACATTGTAAATATTATTTGTTTCATAATCATTATTTTAAATTTACAAATTTATTCATTGGAAATTTTGCTTGTGTACCTTTTGAGTTGTAGATATATACTTGCCTATCTTGATTATTCATACCAAACACATAACGTGTGGTATTGCCTGCATTTTGTATGTCTTCATCTGAGGGAAATTGTTCATATGGGGTGGTATTAACTTCGCCAATTGTTCCAATAGGAGGACTTTCAACAATTGTCCCACTAGGATGCGAATGAAATGTATCTTTACCTAGAGGTAATTCTATCGATGGCGAAATAGTCTTAGGATTTCCTATATTGCCAGCTGGCATTTCAGTAACAACACCATCTTCTATATATCCACCATATTCTCTATTGTTAGCATCTGTTGTTCCACCTCTTCCATTATCTTGTGTAACAATATTCATCATTGATTGTCTTACTTCAGTAGATCCTACTATCTCTATACTATTTTTATATGCAATATTATCGTTTTCAAAAACTTCAGTATTTCCTGAATTATTTTTGATAAACTTTTTTGTTTCTTTCAATTCTTTATAAGATAATACTTCATTTCTCAAAACATAAACTCTGCCATCATTAATTCCATCATTACCAATTACTTTACCATTTTCATTAACAAATTCCCCATCCAACAATCCCGTAGGGTCTATCCTAACCACAGGATTATTTTGGCAATAATTGTAAGGGCTAAGGTTTGGGCGCGCTGCTGCCAACGGATCCACACTCAGCCAGCTACTCAAATCGCTATCGTAGTAGCGTGCACCAAAATAGGTGTAGTTAGTTTCATAATGTTGGCTAATTGGTAGCATTTGTAATAATTTGAGGGTAAATATAATAAATTATTCCAAAAACTACTAGCTGAAAGTGCTATTATTAACCCGAATGCAAAGCATTCACGCTTTAGCTGCATCAGCGGATTGGCGTTAAAAAATTTGCTAAGTGCAGCGATTAAGCGAAAAAGCTGTTTGAGCATAGCGAGTTCTTTTTCGTCAGCGGAACGAAGTGAATTTTAGCCAAATACGGTTCAGCAGCAAACGTTTTTGCATATTTTTTTCGTAAAAAAAAGTATGTGCCGTCTGGCATTAAGACGAAACGTATGTTATATTGCAAGCCAAAAGAACAGATCGCTACCCTTCGTTCGCAATGTCGATTCTTTTAAGGTGCATTATCTCTATTCAGTAACAACAAACTTTTGAGTTGTCATTTTATTATCAATCTTTACTCCAACTAAATAGATTCCTGCTTTAAGATTTGTTTTAACAAGCTCGTTAAGTCTTATTTCATGATTTCCACGAGGTAATTCAATTGTTTTATTTGCTATTTGTTCTCCTAAAATACTAGCTACCGATATTAGCACATTTGATTTTTTCGTTGTCTCAAAACTTAAGGTTGAATTAATATTTCCAGGGTTAGGACTTATATTTATGTCTAAATTAGATTCTTCACTATCAATATTACTTACACTAGAAGTATATGACAGGTCCCATCCGTTTGCGTTGTTAGATGCTGTTGCATGGAAATTTATAATTGCTACACTGTCCTCTACAAGTATAGGTTCGTTTGATGGTGGATTGTCATAATCAAATCTCATTATTTCATTAGCAGATGTAATCTTTGTTTTATATATCTTAACAAAATCGCTATCATCTGCTAAATCAAACTCATTAAATTTTATAGAAATCCAAGTTGCATCTTGAGGTTTAATAATCCATGAGCACAAAACCGATCCATTATATTCACAAATACCACTTCCGTCACCAAACGATGCCGACGTTGCGCTATATTCTATTCCTGACATACAATTTTTAACTGTATAGCTAACATTCCAACCTTGTCCTGACGATACTGCATCACTAGTAAATAATATGGTTAGAACACCACTGTTAGCCACAAAATATTCATCTTCCGGAATATTGTCTGCATCGAGTACTGCAATAACTTTTCCAACTGTTTCATTTCCGTCAAAAATCACTAATTCGTCACCAGTTCCTAAATCGAAACTATTAAAATTCAATCTTACAACTTTTCCGCATTCAGGCGAAATTACGTATTTACATGTTTGATTATTATCGTAATCATTAATTGAACTTCCATCTTCAAAC
Organism: uncultured Bacteroidales bacterium; assembly: GCA_964368115.1. GTDB lineage: Bacteria > Bacteroidota > Bacteroidia > Bacteroidales > ML635J-15 > Bact-19. The sequence continues at coordinate 5,272 of CAYJBL010000048.1, read as the reverse complement.
GAACCTTCTGTGCCTGTAATAAGTTTTGTACCATTACAATTATCTAAATACTCCTCATTTGGATATATATTAATTACAATTCTTTGATTGTGAATAAAATTATTTTCATCACCACCAACAGTTGCCGACGATATAAGATTGTCTAAATGGTAGTAAGCATTTCCTGCTCCCCCCCAGCCCCAATTCATATGAAACTCATCTCCTTGATATGCATCACAATTCCACGCATGACCTGTGCTTGTATAGCTGCCCGCATAAATTATTGGATACCTATTGTCTATTTGTTCCGTTATATAGTTTTTCCATTGACTATCATTCTGCAAATCATCTTTTGCAATATGCTGTATATCATTAGAATATCTAAAGTTTGTTTTTAATGCTGCAACTGCATCATATGTATAAGCTCCTGAACCTTGTGGCCCCCACATCATTCTTACAGATACACTTGTATGATAGTTAATAAGTCCTAAATTTTCGTTTACTTCCGAACTTGCAGTACTTGGTATTGCACTCCAATCATAAGTTTGTGCTCCAAAATTCACGCTAACATTTCCATAACCACCATTATTCATGTTTGAATGATAGATAGAACCTTCTCCTCTTTCTGGCCAGTTGTGATATTTCATTACATGAAGCATTGCTGTTGCAACACAACCAACTGGAACGTGACCATTAAATCCATCTGGGTCTTCTGGACAGTGTGAATTGTATGGCCAATCTTGATTCCAATTTATCCCATCTAATAATATTGGAGATGTAGAAATATGCTTTATTCCATTCTCAGGCAAATACGATAACAAATCATCCCATTCTGCAATATTTTTTTCTCCTCCATCATAAGTTTCTTCTTGTGCAACACCAATACAATAAGAATAGTAATCAAGAAATTCTTTTTGCCCAGGGTGCATATTTCCGAAATTAAAACTTCCTTTAAATGAATATGCAAGTACAGGCTTTATTTTTTTCTCAGACGATACGATAATATACCCTTGCTCATCAATAAGATTAAATACGTAAAAATCATACACTTCTGTTTGCAATGGGTCTATAATGCAAGTCATTTTCACATCGTCCCACTCAAAGTGTTTTACATTATTTATACGTTGATAATAATAACTTTTTGCTGCGATTTCTGCATCTTTTCTATTTATTTGTTGCGAAAATATATTTCCAAATACACTAAACGCAATAAATAACAATACTAGTTTTCTCATATAATTATTAATTCTATTGATTCTACTATGCTAAGATATTAAAATATGATAACACCTTAATTTTGACAATTTTTGTTCAATACAAGAATTATTCCATAATGGATTTCATTACAAAGTCTTTATAACTATTGTACGAAATTGAAAGTAAGTTTTCCTGTTTGATATCCAGAATTAGGTTTCTTTTCGTATTTCCACTTTTTCAATGTAGCTATAGCAATTGGGTTACACTCTGGACAATCCGACTCAACAATATTAATATTCGACACAACTCCTTCAGAATCTACATTATAACTTAGGGTTACTTTGCCAAACATACCATCTTTTTTGGGAGGCTGCGGATTGCTAAGTGGTTTTCTATTTCCTACTGCACCACCATGTCCTCCAGGTCCTCTTCCTGATCCGCCAGAATTACCATCGCCTAAACCAGGATTTCCGCCGCCAGTTCCAGTTCCAGAGTTGCCAGTTCCACTTCCTGAGCCAAACATATTATTATTGTTCAAAAGATTTGACAAATTACTATTTAATTGTGGCTCCTCTTCCACTTGTGTTTCTTCTGTATTTTCTGTCGTTTCAACTATCTCATCTTCTTGTTTTGGAGTTTCCTTAATTGGTTCTGAATTCGGAACTTCACTTGATTCCATTGAAGCCGATTCTTCAAAATTTTGAGCATTCACTCCGCTATCTGGGGTTTTATTTGGCGTTGTGTCTGGTTTTCTGTTTTGTGATGACGCCGATGAAGCTCCTGCATTTGGATTACCTCCTCCTCCAAAATCTAATAAAATTCCTTCCTCTTCGGGAAGTGGCAATGGCGTAGTAAATCCTAAGGTAAACAATAATACAATAACTAATATGCTAAATATTATTGCACCTACTACTCCATGAATATGTTCTTTTACTGATGACATAATTATTTTATAGGACTCGTTGCTAGAATTAGTTTCCACTCATTCTCTTTTGCAATGTTCATTATTTTCACAACCTCTTCCATTGGAACAGATTTATCCACATGCAACGACACAAACGGATCTTCCTGCCCCATTACTTCTTTTTTAAGAAGCAATTCGATATCATCGATTTTACAAGGTTTTGTGCCTACTGCATATAAGTATGTACCATCTTTTTTATCTTTTACAGATACAGATGCCACTGGATTTGCAGATGTTTGATTATTGCTAGATGGTAATAATAGTTTTAATGCATTTGGAGCAATTAAAGTAGAAGTTACCATAAAAAATATAAGCAACAAGAATACAATATCAGTCATCGACGACATACTGAACTCTGCACTAACTTGATTTCTGGTTTTTAATGCCATGTTGTATTATTTTGCAGGTTCGTTTAATATATCCATAAATTCTGTTGTTTTTGCTTCAAGCTTTGCAACAAGGTTATTTACTCTTGCAACAAGTATATTATAAGCAAAATAAGCAATAATACCAACGATAAGTCCTCCCACAGTTGTTACCATTGCTACATATATACCATTAGATAATAGAGTTACATCTATATTATTCCCAGCAGTTGCCATATCATAAAAAGCTCTTACCATTCCCATAACTGTACCCAAGAACCCTATCATTGGAGCTCCACCAGCAATCGACGCCAACACAGGAAGTCCTTTTTCTAATTTAGAAACTTCTTGTTTACCAACATTTTCTACTGTAGTATTTACATCGCTAAGCGGGCGACCAATTCTCATAACTCCTTTTTCTATCATTCGCGCTAGTGGACCTTCTGTTATACGACAACTATCTAAAGCTAAGTTTACTTTTCCTTCAAATATGTATGTTTTAATATTATCCATAAAAGATTTTTGTTCTTGAGAAGCTTTCTTAAGAGCAATAAATCTATCGATGAATATATATACTGCAATAACCGAAAGTACTGCAAGTACTATCATAATCCAACCTCCTTTTACTGCCATTTCAAAAAATGACATAGTCATCTCTCCTTGCTCTGCTGCAACACTGTTTTGTAACGTATCTACTACCTGTAATAATAACATTGTCTGTGTATTTCTAAAAAATTTATTAATAATTGAACAATTGCGAAAGTATATATAATATATAGCACACAACTATACTTGTATTTCAATTTATTAACAGATTTATGTTAAACTTAAAAGCCTATTACTATATCTCAAAATAATAGTTGTATAACGCTTTTCTACGATATTTTATTACTTTTTATAATTTGAAAAAATTCCAATTAAAATATATTTCAAATATTAAATTATTAGATGTATTTTTGAGCCAAAATATATATACAATGAAATTTTTTATCGACACAGCAAATCTTGAGCAGATAAAAGAAGCTCAGCAACTAGGAGTCCTTGACGGCGTAACAACAAATCCATCTTTAATGGCAAAAGAAGGTATAGCGGGGAAAGACAATATACTAAACCATTACCGCGCTATTTGCGAAATTGTTGACGGTGATGTTAGCGCTGAAGTTATTTCTACTGATTACGAAGAAATGATAAAAGAAGGCGAAGAGCTTGCGGCTCTAAATCCTCAGATAGTTGTAAAAGTTCCAATTATTAAAGATGGAATTAAAGCTATTAAATATTTCTCTGAGAGAGGGATTCGTACAAATTGCACTTTAGTTTTCAGCGTAGGACAAGCATTATTAGCTGCAAAAGCAGGAGCTACATACGTATCTCCATTCATTGGTCGCTTAGACGATAACTGCACAGATGGCGTTGAATTAATTCGACAAATTGTTGATATGTATAACTACTACGAATTTGAAACAGAAGTTTTAGCTGCATCTATTCGCCACACAATGCATATTGTAAAGTGCTTAGAAGCTGGAGCAGACGTTGCAACTTGCCCACTAGATGCTATTACTGGTTTACTAAACCACCCTCTTACAGATATTGGCCTTGCTAAATTCTTGAGCGATTATAATAAGCTTAATAAGTAATAAATGGCAGAACTCATAAAAATGTATGCAGATAATCCTTCTGAACGACAGATCAAAAGGATAGTTGAAGTATTGCAAAGTGGAGGTATTATTATTTACCCAACTGATACGGTGTATGGTATTGGTTGCGATATCACCAAATCTAAAGCAATTGAAAAAATAGCACAACTCAAAGGAATTAAACCTGAAAAAGATAATTTTTCTTTTATCTGCTATGATATGAGTCACTTATCGGACTATACAAAACCAATTGACAATTCCATTTTTAAAATGATGAAACGGAATTTACCTGGTCCGTACACATTTATCTTAGAAGCGAACAATAATGTGCCAAAAATTCTGAAAACAAACCGAAAAACAATTGGGATCCGTATTCCAGACAATAATATTATCAGAGAAATTGTTAAAGCACTTGGCAACCCTATCCTTACAACTTCGCTTAAAGCCGACGACGAGATTTTAGAATACACAACAGACCCAGAACTTATTTATGATGACTATGAAAATGTTGTAGATATTGTTATTGACGGAGGCTACGGTGGAAATATTGCTTCGACCGTCATCGATTGTACTAGTGGAGAGCCAAATATTATTCGAATGGGAAACAACGAACCTGATCTTTAAAATATTCAATTCAACCTAAAGGAAGAGCTTAATAGCTCTTCCTTTATTAAAATTTATATCATGTCAATACTAATGAATTATGCTATGTTTCCTACCGACAAAGGAAATAGTGTGAGCGAATACGTAAGCAAAATTATTAAAATGATATCAGAATCTGGTTATAGTTATAAACTTACTGCTATGGGAACTATAATAGCATTCGAAAATATCGAACAAGCTTTAGAATTGATCAATAAATCGTACAAGATATTAGAGCCATATTCCGAAAGAGTATATTCAAGCATAACTTTTGATATTCAAACAAACAAGGGAATGGGGAGACTAGATGGTAAAATCAAATCAATTGAAAATAAAATAGGATCTGTAAATAAATAACACTCCTACTATGTTTGAAATTCCGAGTCACATTACTAATATCGAACGCAAAATCATTGATAAGGTTTATGCAAACAAACGAATAGAGACAGACGAAGCTATTTTCTTATACGAAAACTCATCGTTATCTTTAT
>CAYJBL010000047.1:0-11477 GCA_964368115.1 uncultured Bacteroidales bacterium | reverse complement strand
GTTTTTTTTCAAAATCATCAAACCATACAACTACGTCATCTCCTGCATAACTAACACTTGATGTATTTGTTAATGTTTTAAAGTTACCATTTTCGAATATTTTTAATTGAGTATTCAAACTAAAGCTTACCAAATTATCTGTCACCGTATACTTTGTTACAAAATTTGATACATTGTGTAAATACCGATTGTGATATATTTTAAAATTCTGGGCATTATCTTCGTATGCTAAGCATTGATTTGAAATTTGATAAGTACTTAAAGGTAAATATTCAATTTGTCTAATATTTCCATTATCAAAAATATTTATATTGTTCAGGTAAGATTTCATAAACGATATATTTTGAGCTTTAAGTTCGATCGAACAGAGCGAAAATAATAATAAAACTACAACTATATATCTAAATTTTTGCATCAATACTTGTCAATATATTTTGTAACAAAAGTAATGAAAAGCAATCAAGTTTTGATACTTTTGCGATAAAATTGTTATTTGATCAAATAAAATATACTCATGAATAATAAAATACGAAAAATATCTGAATTAGGGGAATTTGGTTTAATAGAACATTTAACCAAAGATATCGAATATAAAAACAAAGACCTTATCAAAGGTATTGGCGACGATGCTGCTGTATATTCTCACGGCAACGGCAATTGTAGTTTAATTACTACCGATTTACTTGTCGAAGGCATACATTTCGATTTAATATACACTCCGCTCAAGCATTTGGGCTATAAAGCTGTTGCGGTTAATTTGAGTGATATTTATGCAATGAATGCTAAACCAAAATACATTACAATTTCTTTAGCCGTAAGCGCGAAATTTTCGGTTAACGCATTAGAAGAATTATACGAAGGCATCAATCTTGCTTGCAAACGCTTTGATGTAGAGCTTATAGGTGGAGACACAACAAGTTCGCTATCTGGACTATTCATAAACATCACTGCCATTGGAGAAGCTAAAGAAGAAGATATTACCTACCGCTCTGGAGCAAAGAAAAACGATTTAATTTGTGTCTCTGGAGATTTAGGAGCTGCGTATTTAGGTTTACAACTTCTCGAAAGAGAAAAGCAGCTTTTCTTAGACGATACTCAAATTCAACCTCAATTAGATGGTTATGAATATATTATTGAACGACAATTAAAACCAGAACCTAGAAAAGATGTTATTGAAAGCTTACAAAAAGCAAATATTAAACCTAGTTCAATGATTGATATTTCAGATGGATTATCTTCGGAGTTATTACATATTTCTAAGCAATCTAAACTTGGGTGTAAAATTTTTGAAGAAAAGCTACCTATTCATAATGAAAGTAAACATGCATGCGAAATGTTTTGTTTAGATTCATCTCTCCCTGCATTAAACGGTGGAGAAGATTATGAATTATTATTTACAGTCGATTTAAAAGACAAGGAAGCTATTGAAAAAATTCCAGATATTAAAATCATTGGTTACATGTGCGATCTCAAAGACGGAAATATTTTTGTACCGCGTAATGGAGCTGAACTAGAGTTAAGAGCTCAAGGTTGGAATCCTCTTGCTAATGATGACACAAACGAATAAGTATAAAAAAAGCCGTTTAAAACGGCTTTTTTTTATGTTTTAATCAAAATACCCTCTTATTATTCCTCGTTTTGCACTTCTTATAAAAGCAATAATTTCATCACGTTCTTTGCTAGCTTTTAATTCTGCTTCAAGATATTCTACTGCCTGAGTATTATTCATTTTATTATTAAAAATAATTCTATAAATATCTTGTATTTCGTTTATTTTATCATTATCCATTCCCCTACGGCGTAAGCCAACAGAATTTACTCCTGTGTATGATAATGGATAACGAGAAGCCTTTACATACGGCGGCACATCTTTAGTTACTAAAGAATTACCTGCCAACATTGTATGCGCTCCTATATGGCAAAATTGATGTATAAGTGTATGAGCACTTACAATAGCATAATCGTCAATAACAACTTCACCTGCTAAATTTACACCATTTACTAAAATTACATTATTTCCAACAATGCAATCGTGTGCAACATGCACATAAGCCATAATCAAACAATTTGAACCAACAATTGTTTTTCCTTTTGCTACAGTACCTCTGTTTATTGTAACACATTCTCGGATAGTTGTATTATCGCCAATTTCTACAGTTGTTTCTTCTCCTTGAAATTTTAAATCTTGAGGTATAGCACCTAAAACAGCTCCTGGGAAAACCTTACAATTTTTTCCAATTTTTGTCCCTTCCATTATCGTAACATTAGGACCTATCCATGTTCCTTCGCCAATTTCTACATTTCTGTTTATTGTAACAAATGGCTCAATCACAACATTTCTTGCAATTTTTGCCGATGGATTTACATATGAAAATGGTTGATTCATAATCTTATTTTTTTATTTATTGCGCCTAAAGTCTGTCATTAAATTCACCCAAACACTACCAAACAACTAATCAACAGGCATTTGACTGCATCAATAAAACCACTTATTATAGTGATTTCACAAACAATAAAACATATTTTTGTCAATGAGCGCGAAGATACAACTAAAATCTAATACTTTCCAATCTTTTGGTGGAGTTTTTTTACGTAATAAATGTTTTCATAGTTTATCTTCTAGATGTATGCAACACTACTTCTAGAATAAATTCTGCAGGGCTTTATAAAATATTTTTTATTATTGTGTATCTACCAAAAGGAATCTTCGGCTCGCTACATATTACAAGGAGCTAATATGCGAACGAATAAGTTTTGCTATTTCTGTATTAGCATAATGCCCTGGTTTTCGTGCAATCACACTCCCATTAAACCTATACCCACACAATGCTAAATCGCCAATTATATCTAGTAATTTATGTCGTGCTGGCTCGTTCGGGAATTGCAATTTCAGATTATTTAATATTCCAGACGATTGCATTCCAACTTTTGGTCTATCAAGCAATTCGGCTAATCTATCATATTCTTCTTGCGAATATTCTTTATCTACAATTACTATTGCATTTTCTAGTGCTCCTCCTTTTATCAATTTTGCATTTATCAAAGGTTCTAATTCGCTCAAAAATGTGAATGTACGACATGCTGAAATTTCTTTTGCAAAATCTGACAAATCATCTAAGCATGCATATTGGTTTGCTAAAGCATCTGTATTATAGTCGACAAGCACTTTTAATTTATATGAAGTATCTGGATATAAGCAAATTTCTATGCCTTTTTCTGGGCAAGAAAAACAAATATTTTCTTTTATATCATAAACTGTAAGTTCGGCATCCTGTTCCACTATTCCAGCATTTTGATATGCTTCGATAAAATACTTCGCGCTTCCGTCTAATATAGGAACTTCGGGACCGTTTATTTCGAATATTACATTGTCTATTCCTAAGGAATATGTCGCTGCTAATAAATGCTCTACGGTGCAAATAGAAGCATTGCCTACCGAAAGAGCTGTACTGCGCGATGTATCTGATACATAATCCGATAAAGCTGGTATTCTTGGATTTCCTTCTAAATCTACTCGCTCAAAAACAATTCCTGTATTTGGGTCTGCAGGTCTTATTGTTAATTTTGTGTTCAAGCCAAAATGCAAACCTTGCCCTTCTAAATAAACTGCTTTCTGTATAGTTTTTTGCTTCATATAATAATTTAGAAACTTACTGCTAAGTCCCTTAAAATTTCGCGCAAATGTACGGTTTTATTATTTGCAAAACAAATAATCATTATACTAATGCATAAAAACCTTAACATATTTTTAACAAAAAAAACATAAGTTCGAGCAATTGATAATTATCTCAAACTTATGTTTAATACATATTTTACTTATTTCTCAGATAAATATTTATACAGAAACCACTTCTTTTACTTCAGGTACATCTGCTTTTAATTTTTCTTCTACTCCTAATTTTAAGGTTTGAATACTAAAAGGGCAACTACCGCAAGCTCCTAGTAATTTTACTTTTACTACGAAATCTTCTGTTACTTCAACAAGACTAATATCTCCACCATCAGCCTGAAGATAAGGGCGAATCTCCTCTAAGGATTTTTCAATTTTTTTTACTATTTCTTCCATTTTATTATTATTTAAGTTTCACTTTTTCTGTTGGAGGTATATCCTCATTTCTTATTTTCACAGCATTTATCACGCTATCAGCAAACTCCGAATAAGCTTTTCCTATAATTGAGTCCTTATTTAATGCTGCTGGTTTTCCTACATCACCACTTTCGCAAATATATTCGACAATTGGCAATCTAGCAAGAATATTATAACCTAAATTATCGGCCAATTTTTCTACTCCGTTTTTTCCAAATATATAATATTTTTTCTCTGGCATATCTTCAGGCGTGAAGTATGACATATTTTCGACAAAGCCAATTATTGGGACATTAATACTTTTTACAGCAAACATTGCTGCCGCTTTCTTAGCATCTGCAATTGCAACTTCTTGAGGTGTACTCACAATAAGAGCTGCTGTAACTGGGATAGTTTGTACCAATCCTAGATGAATATCTGAAGTTCCTGGAGGCATATCAAACAACATATAATCAATATCATCCCACTTTGCTTTAAGAATAAGCTGTTTTAAAATATTTGTTGCCATTGGCCCACGCCAGATTGTCGCCTCATCTGGATTTACAAAGTGTCCAACTGATAGTAATTTAACACCATATTTCTCTATTGGAACTATAAAATCTTGATTATGATACTCTACATTAAGTGGAACATCTCCCTCTGTCCCAAACATTTTAGGTATGCTAGGCCCAAAAATATCTGCATCTATTACCGCAACTTTATACCCTTTTGTGGCTAGAGAGATTGCAAGATTTACTGTTACTGTAGATTTTCCTACTCCACCTTTTCCGCTTGCTACTGCTAAAAAGTTTTTTACTCCAGAAATACCGACATACTCCAAATCTTTATTCTCGCTTGAACTAGCATTAATATTTGCATTAATATTCACTACTAAATCCTCGCCGTACTCCGATTTTAATTTCGTATTTATTTGTCTTTTGACCGAATTGATAAATGGGTCTGTAGATTTAATAAATACTAAATTTATTTCTATAGCATTACCATCTATTTCGAAATTTTCAAGTATATTTTCATCAAGTATAGATTTCTGTGTTGATGGATAAATTACTGTTCCTAATATTTCTTCTATTTTATTTTTTTGAATATCCATAAATTAAATGCTATTCAGCGATAATTAGTATATAGTTTTTCTTTCCTTTTTGCACCAAGACATATTTATCCTTGATAAGGAACGTTTCGTTTATTGTAAGATCTTCGCTTGTTACTTTTTCTTTATTAATACTTAAGCCATTTCCCTTAATTGTTCGCCTCAAATCTCCTTTTGACGGGAATGCTTGCGTTCTCTCTGCAAGAAAATCAAGCACATTTATTCCTGATAATACTTCTGTTTTTGATATTTTATACATTGGTACGCCATCAAATATTTCGAGAAAAGTTTTTTCATCTAATTTTTGTAAATCTTCTCCAACCGAATTTCCAAATAGTATTGTTGATGCTGCAACTGCTGTTTCGAAATCTTCTTTTGAATGAATCATCGTTGTTATCTCTTTTGCTAGCGCTTTTTGGAGTAATCTTTCGTGTGGAGCAACATTATGCTTTTCAATAATTGAATCGATTGTGTTTTTGTCTAACATTGTAAATATACGGATATAACTATTTGCATCTTCGTCGCTTACGTTTAGCCAAAACTGATAAAACTTATAAGGTGAAGTATATCTTCTATCTAACCAAATATTTCCTGATTCTGTTTTTCCAAATTTTGTACCATCTGCTTTTTTAATTAGCGGGCAAGTTATTCCCCAAGCTTCTCCACCTAATTTACGACGAATAAGCTCTGTTCCTGTTGTTATATTTCCCCATTGATCGCTACCGCCCAACTGTATTTTACAATTTTTATGTTCATACAAATACAAAAAGTCAAATCCTTGGACTAATTGATAGGTAAACTCTGTAAATGACATTCCTTCCCCATCACCAGAAAAACGTTTTTTCACAGAATCTTTAGCCATCATATAGTTTACAGTTATTAGTTTCCCAATATCACGAATAAACCCAAGAAAGCTTTGTTCTTTCATCCAATCGTAATTATTTACAAGTTCTGCCGAGTTATTCAACTCACTTTCAAAATCGATCAATCTACTAAGTTGTTTTTTTATAGATTCTTGATTATGGCGTAAGGACTGTTCATCGAGAAGATTTCGTTCTGCAGATTTTCCAGAAGGATCTCCAATCATTCCTGTTGCTCCTCCTACTAAAAATAAAGGTTTATGTCCACATGCTTGAAAATGTTTTAATATCATTACACCTACAAGATGCCCAATATGCAAAGAATCGGCAGTAGGGTCTATTCCAACATAAGCAGTGCACATTTCTTTACTTAATTGTTCTTCTACTCCTGGCATCATATCTTGTATCATACCTCGCCATTCTAATTCTTTTATAAAATTCATTTCTTCTTATTTTTATTTTTATTTCAGGAAAATTCTATTTTTATCTAAAATAAACTTTGCTGTGTATTATAATTTATTTTGTTCAAATGTTGATATGCCTTCTCGGTAGCTTCGCGTCCTCTCGGAGTTCGCTTAATAAACCCTTCCATTATTAAAAATGGCTCGTATACCTCTTCGACCGTACCTTCGTCTTCGCCAACAGCAGTTGCTATCGTTTTTACACCTACTGGTCCGCCAGAAAATTTGTCTACTATTGTAAGCAGAATTTTATTGTCCATTTCGTCAAGGCCATATGTATCTATACTCAAAGCATTAAGCGCATGTTTTGCAATATCGATATCTATTACTCCAGAACCTTTTACTTGAGCAAAATCTCTAACTCTTCGTAATAGCGCATTAGCAATACGAGGTGTACCACGACTTCTGCGCGCAATTTCCACTGCTGCATTTTCGTGTATTGGCACATCTAAAATTCCTGCCGAGCGTTTTACGATCTTTTGCAATACATCAGCAGTATAATAATTTAGATGGCAATTTATGCCAAACCTTGCACGCAACGGAGAGGTTAACAGGCCTGACCTTGTGGTTGCTCCAATAAGAGTGAATGGTTCTATAGGAATTTGCACTGCACGCGCTGCAGGGCCTTTATCAATCATTATATCTATTCTATAATCTTCCATTGCTGAATACAAATATTCTTCTACAATTGGATTAAGACGATGAATTTCGTCAATAAATAGCACATCATTTGCATTTAAACTTGTTAGTAAACCAGCTAAGTCTCCTGGTTTATCCAAAACAGGACCCGACGATATTTTAAATCCTACGCTTAGTTCGTTTGCAATTATATTTGCTAGTGTTGTCTTACCTAAGCCTGGAGGGCCATGCAACAAAACATGATCAAGAGCTTCTTCACGCATATTTGCTGCAGCAACAAACACTTTTAAATTTTCAACAATATTTTCTTGTCCGCTAAAGTCTCCAAAATCTAACGGACGCAAGGCTCTCTCGTACTCGCGCTCTGCGTTCGACATTGGTATACCATCTGGACGTATATAGTTTTCCATTTCTTTTTTATTTAGCACAAAATAACATAATAAAATCTACTTCCACAAACCAATACGCATGATAATTTTCTGTGTAAACGATGTGCAATTACAAGGCTTTTTTCCAGACATTTAATATCTCGCCATAATATACAGTATGAAAGTCGCGATCTGGATATTTATCATCAACTACAGTTTTATCAAGAAATTCTGATTCTTTTAATATTGTTCTATATACCTTCTTGCATTCTAAAATCAAATATGCCTCCTCGAAAGCAACCGAAGTGTTTGGTGTTATAATAGGAGTAAGGTTTTCGTAATTCATTTTATCAAAATTCTTACCCGAAAGAGCTCCCATTTTTTTAAGAGACTCTTTCGATTTATCGTTATAAAAACTAATTGTATAATAATCTTCCAATTCAGTATACTTGTACGTATGACGCTGAGGACGAACATAAATAATTGACATAGGTTTTTCCCATATCCATCCCATATTACCCCAACTTGCAGTCATCATATTATAATTAGACTCCGAGCCTGCTGTTATCAGCATCCAATCTTTTCCTATCATACGAATTAAATTATCATCTATATCTTTCCAATCTATTTTTTTGAAAATTGATATGTCTTCAATTCGTTGCATTTTTCTTTGAGATTTTTCTTCTAATGACATATAACTGTTGTAATTATTAGCAACTCAAAAATACACTAAATAATTATCTTATTCTTTCTTTTTTCAGAAGATTTTTATTTATAGTTTTACACAAATTTTTTATCAATACATTAAAACAGATAAGCAATGAGAAAAAAACATTCAATTTATTTAGTATTAAGTTTATTTATTATGGCAAGTGCATGTAAGCAAACAGGCGAAAATCAAGCTAGTAGCTCCAATATTCTGCTTGAAGAATGGGATACTCCTTTTGGTGTTCCACCTTTTGACAAAATCAAAGATGAACATTTTGAGCCAGCATTTGATGCTGCGATGAAAGAACAAAAAGACAATATTCAATCAATAATTAATAACAAAGAAGAGCCTAACTTCGAGAATACAATTGAAGCTCTTGAATTTAGTGGTTTATCACTAGCAAAAGTATCAGGAGTATTTTACAATTTATCTAGCACAAACACTTCTGACGCTTTACAAGCTATTGCTCAACGTATTGCGCCTAAACTTTCAAAACATGGTGATGAAATTTCTATGAATGCTGACTTATTCAAAAAAATAGATGCAGTATACAGCAAGAAAGAAAGTTTAAATTTAAATTCTGAGCAAAAAACATTATTAGAAATATGTTACAAAAATTTTGCTAAAGGCGGAGCTAAACTTAATGATAACGACAAAAAACGCCTAATGGAAATTAATAGCCGTCTTTCGTTACTTTCGTTACAATTTGGTGACAATATTTTAGCAGAAACAAATAACTACAAACTAGTTATTGATAAAGAAAAAGATCTTGCGGGCTTACCAAAAGCACTAGTTGACGCTGCAGCAATTGTTGCTAAAGAAAATAATATGGAAGGAAAATGGGTATTCACACTACATAATTCTAGCGTTCTTCCGTTCTTGCAATATTCTGACAATCGCGAATTAAGAAAAGAAATCCAAACTGCTTATGTAAATAGAGGAAATAATAATGACCAATATGACAACAAAAAAGCACTTCTTGAGATGGCTAGTCTAAGAGCAGAAAAAGCAAAATTATTAGGCTACAAAACACACGCAAATCTTGTTCTTGAAGACAATATGGCAAAAACACCAGAAGCTGTTTATGAACTTTTAAATCAACTTTGGAAACCAGCAATAGCAATGGCAAACAAAGAAGCAGATATGTATCGCGAAATGATGAAATCTGATGGTATTAGTGAAGAATTGCAAGCATACGACTGGAGATATTACACAGAGCGTGTTAGAAGTGAAAAATACCAACTTGACGAAGAAATGCTAAAACCATACTTTGAATTAACAAAAGTTAGAGACGGTGTTTTTGATGTTTCAAAAAGACTTTTTGGTTTAAAATTCGTACCAAGCAAAGATATCCCTGTTTATCACGAAGATGTAGAAGCTTATGAAGTAAAAGACCTTAACGACAATCATATTGCTGTTCTTTATATGGATTATCACCCACGTGCAAGTAAAAGAGGTGGTGCATGGATGAGTGATTTCCGTGGCCAATATATTCATAATGGTGAAAAAGTGAGCCCTATCATCACTCTTAATTGCAACTTTACAAAACCTACAGAAACACAACCAGCACTTTTAACATTCGATGAAGCAAGTACTTTATATCACGAATTTGGACATGGATTACACGGTATGCTATCTCAATGTACATATCCATCAACAAGCGGAACAAGTGTACCTCGTGACTTTGTAGAACTTCCTTCTCAAATTATGGAAAATTGGGCTTCAGAACCTGAGGTTTTAAAAACATATGCTTTACATTACGAAACAAACGAACCTATTACTGACGAACTTATCAATAAAATGAAAGCTACAGGATCGTTTAACCAAGGTTTTGCAACTACAGAGTATCTAGCAGCTTCGTATTTAGATTTATTCTGGCATACAAAAGCAGAAAACAATGAAACTGATGCTACTGCTGCAGAAGCAAAGGCAATGAAAGAACTTGGTTTAATCCCAGAAATTGCTCCACGTTACCGCAGCACTTATTTCTCGCATATTTTTGCTGGAGGATACAGTAGTGGATATTATAGCTATATTTGGAGTGAAGTTTTAGATTCTGACGCATTTGAAGCATTCAAAGAAAATGGTTTATTCGACAAAGAAACTGCTGATAAACTTAATAAATATATTTTCTCGAACGGGCACAAAGATGATCCTACAACTATGTTTGTAAATTTCCGTGGTCGTGAACCTGAAATTAAAGCTCTTCTCAAAAAGAGAGGTCTTCAATAATATTAAAAATATATTAAACGTAAAAATGCGGCCTAATAGCCGCATTTTTTATATTTATTCTTTAAAGAATTTTTCTCAATCAAAAAATTAAAAATCTGTTGTTGCTCCTTTTCTTTTTATTGTATTTACATTTCTATTTTTCTCAAAATTCACCGCTCTATCTGGATCTATATCTTCGACTAGAAGCCATTTACCATTTTTAAACATAAAAGCGTCAAAAGAAAAATCTGGGCCATAATACTGCGGCTTTCCTTCAAATATTGGTTCTGAAGGAGATAAATGATCTAAAACTATAATGTCTTGCTTTTTATTATACCTTAACATCATTGTAGCAGCATCTGCATATTCGAATATCATTCGAGGATAATATAACTTATTTATACGAAATGCTTTTTTCCCAAACTCTGCTATTCCTTTTCTTGAAAACGTCAATACATCTATTACTTTTCTATTGATAAAAAGATCCGCTCCATCCCATCCTATTAGAGTGTAGTATGTTTTTGAGCCAGATTTTTTTGTTATTATATCGTAATATAAAGAGCCATACCACTCTGATGGCATTAAAAACAATCGATCATCTGCATTCATTTCATTCGATTTATCTTCTAATGAATGAATTACATATTCATCATCTTTAATTTTATATTTTAAAAAGCCATAATACCTATGCGAACCATCATCAAAATTTATATTCCATGTATATACTTGAAGTTTATTATCATCTGATTTTAAAACACTGAGATACTTTACTCCATCATATTTTTGTTTTTTAGATTCTTCGTTTTTTAAGTATTGTGTAAAATAATCTACTAATTGCTCATTAATTTCTAGTTTTTGAGCATCAGTTTTTGATTTTGAAATTCTATTCAGCATATTATTAATGGAATCAACAGCTGGTGACAATTGATTATCTTCGGCAAATACATACGCACTTGCAAGCAAACTGAATAATAATATTAGTCTAATCTTTAGCATCATAATATTGTTAACGAAAAAAATAATAATTTATGCAAAAATACATTTAAATTTGATCT
>CAYJBL010000046.1:0-11524 GCA_964368115.1 uncultured Bacteroidales bacterium | reverse complement strand
TCGTTAGAAAACGAAGAAATCAAATCTGACGAAAAGAAAGAAACTAAGCAAGAAGAGAAAAAAACAGAGAAAAAAAGTAAAGGTGTTTTTTCTAAGAATTCAGATAAAAAACTTAACGAAGAAATAGATTTATTAAATCAAAAAAACGCTGAAATTCAAGATAAATATTTACGCCTTGTTGCTGAGTATGACAATTATAGAAAGCGTACAACTAAAGAAAAGATAGAGATTAGTGAATATGCAAAATCGAAATTACTACTCGATTTCTTACCTGTTGTGGATGATATTGAACGAGCAATTCAACACATCGACCAAGTAAAAGATTTAGATGCTACAATAGAGGGAATAAAAATTATTAACCACAAATTTTCAGACTTTTTAAAATCACAAGGGATTGAAGAAATTGAAGCTAAAGATCAGGATTTTGATACAGATTTACACGAAGCAATAACTCGATTCCCTACAGAAAATGAAGCCCAAAAAGGTAAAGTAATAGACGTTTTGCAAAAAGGCTATAAATTAAAGGATAAGGTTATTAGATTTTCAAAAGTAGTTGTTGGAGAATAATATATGAGTAAAAGAGATTATTATGAGGTACTTGAAGTTGCTAAGACAGCAAGTGCAGAAGAAATAAAGAAAGCCTATCGCAAAAAAGCGATACAATTCCATCCAGACAAAAACCCAGATGACAAATCTGCTGAGGAAAAATTTAAGGAAGCTGCAGAAGCATACGAAGTATTAAGCGATCAGAATAAACGTTCGAGATATGACCAATTCGGACATGCAGGCGTAGGTGGCAGTTCTTCTGGTGGTTTTGGCGGCGGCATGAGTTTTGACGATATATTCTCACGCTTTGGAGACGTTTTTGGAGATGCCTTTGGTGGCGGATTTGGGAGCTTTTTCGGCGGTGGCGGTGGATATGGAAGATCTGGCAAACGTGTAAATGTTGGCTCAAATCTTAGAGTAACAGTAAAACTCACCCTAAAAGAAATTGTTGAAGGTGCTGTCAAAAAAATTAAACTTAAAAAACAAGTCGCTTGTTCAGATTGTGGAGGTAACGGAGAAAAAGACGGTAACTCCAGCAAAACATGCTCGGCTTGCAACGGCCGCGGAACTCAAGTTAAGGTTGTAAACACAATGCTAGGTCAAATGCAAACATCTACTACATGCTCTGTTTGTAACGGCGAAGGTAAAGTTATTGTTGAAAAATGCAACACTTGCTTTGGCGAAGGAGTGGTAAAAGGCGAAGAACTTGTCGAATTAAAAATTCCTGCTGGAGTTGGCGAAGGTGTTCAATTATCAATATCTGGCAAAGGAAATGCAGCTCGACGTGGAGGAATTAATGGCGATTTATTAGTCTTAATAAAAGAAGAGGAACATCCAGAATTACAACGCGACGGTAACGATTTGATTTACAATTTATTTATTAGCATCCCTGATGCGATTTTAGGAACTCATGTCGAAATTCCAACCATAAATTCACCTGTTAAAATTAAAATTGATTCGGGTACAGAATCTGGTAAAATACTAAGATTAAAAGGTAAAGGTATTCCTGTAATTAACGGCTACGACAAAGGGGATTTACTTGTTAGGGTAAACATTTTTATCCCAAAATCTGTTACCAAAAGTGATAAAACTATTTTAGAGCAAATGCAAAAATCTGAT
This sequence comes from uncultured Bacteroidales bacterium, assembly GCA_964368115.1. Classification (GTDB taxonomy): domain Bacteria; phylum Bacteroidota; class Bacteroidia; order Bacteroidales; family ML635J-15; genus Bact-19. Next base: position 9,859 of record CAYJBL010000046.1, on the reverse strand, counting down.
ACTTTCAGTACTACAAATAAAAAACATGAAAGTATTTTTGATAAAGTGAGAGGGTATTTTTCGTAAACACATAAACATAATCATACGAAACACTCAGACGAAATACAAAACCAAATAAAGGCACTTCCCGAAAAACCTGGGATTTATAAGTATTTTGACTCTAAGGATAAAATTATTTATGTAGGCAAAGCTAAGAACTTACGAAAGAGAGTAAGTTCTTATTTTGTTAAAAATCATCAGTCTTTTAAAACTAATCTTTTAGTTCAAAAAATAAGAAAGATAGAATATGTAATTGTAGATAATGAAACAGACGCGTTACTGCTCGAAAATATTCTTATCAAACGTTTGCAGCCCAAATACAATGTACTACTAAAAGATGATAAAACTTATCCGTGGCTGGTTATTAAAAATGAGAATTTTCCTAGAGTTTTTTATACTCGCCGAAAACTTAATGATGGTTCTGAGTATTTTGGGCCATTCACTTCGGTATACGTTATCAAAACATTACTATCACTCATAAAGCAACTCTACCCTATTCGTACCTGCAAACACAATTTGAATCCAGAAAATATTAAACAAGGAAAATATGATCTTTGTTTAGAGGCTCATATTGGAAACTGTTTAGCCCCATGCGAAGGTAAAATTGATGAAGATACGTATAAAGCTTATATTGATGATATTCGTAAAATAATTCGCGGAGATTTACATTTAATACAAGATTATTTACTTGATGAAATGTCTGCACTTGCATCAAAATATGATTTTGAAAAAGCAGCAGAAGTAAAAGAAAGATATAGCATTATTGAAAATTATAGAAGCAAATCTACTATTGTAAATTCAAGTATTTCGAATACCGAAGCTTATGGTTTTGCTTCCGACATAAATAGTGCATATGTAAGTTATTTACGTATTCAGAACGGCAGTGTTATTGGTGCGCACAGTGTAGAATTAAAGAAAAAAATAGACGAACCCGAGCATGATTTGTTACTCTACGCGATTATTGAAATCCGAAAAAATTTGGAAAGTAATGCAAAAAATATTCTTCTCCCATTCAAACTTGATTATCAGCTTGATAACATAAATTATCTTTATCCTCAACGAGGAGATAAGCAAAAAATTTTAGATCTAGCAAATAGAAATGCAAAGTTTTTTATGCTAGAAAAACACAAGCAAATAGAAAATAAAAATCCTGATCGACACATAAACCGTAAGCTCGAAACATTAAAAAAGGACTTATTTTTAAAAGACCTTCCGAGCCACATTGAATGTTTTGATAATTCAAACATACAAGGAACAAATCCTGTGGCGGCTTGTGTAGTCTTCAAAAATACCCGACCATCTAAAAAGGACTATAGGCATTTTAATATTAAAACAGTAGAAGGAGCGAATGATTTTGCTTCAATGTCTGAAATAATCTACAGAAGATATAAACGCATGCTTGATGAACAACAAAGTTTACCTCAACTAATTATTATTGACGGGGGGAAAGGTCAATTAAGTGCGGCTGTAAAAAGCTTAAAAGAACTAAATATATACGGGAAACTAGCAATTATCGGCATAGCAAAACGTCTTGAAGAAATATACTTCCCAGATGATAATGTTCCCTTGTATTTAGACAAAAATTCAGAATCTTTAAAAATCATTCAACAAGCAAGAGATGAAGCCCATCGATTTGGGATTACTTTCCACAGAAACAAAAGATCTAATAATTTCATAAAATCCGAACTCAACGAAATTAGCGGTATTGGAGATAAAACAATAGAGTTATTATTAAAAACCTTGAAATCTGTAAAAAGAGTGAAAGAGTCAGATGAAGCAAGATTGGCTGAAATTGTAGGAAAATCCAAAGCAAAAACTATTTATGAATATTTCCATAAATAATATTACTAAAAAACCTTATACCATTGAAATCAAAATCGTCTGATGAAATGAATAAACGAATATTAAAACTTTCGTTACCAAGCGTCCTAGCAAATATTACTGTTCCGCTGGTTGGCATAGCAGATGTTGCAGTATCTGGCAGACTAGGAAGCGCTGCTGCAATTGGAGCCATTGCAATTGGGTCTATGCTTTTTGATATTCTTTACTGGAACTTTGGGTTTTTACGTATCGGAACAGGAGGGCTAACAGCTCAGGCATATGGCAAAAGAAGTTTTAGAGACGCCATTAAATATTTATCTCAGGGAATATCTACTGCTCTTTTTTCAGCTTTATTTCTAATCCTTATACAATGGTTTTTTGCATATACGGCTTTTGAAATTATTGAATGTAGCGATGAGGTTGCTGAACTTGCTAAGCAATATTTTTATATCAGAATTTGGGCTGCTCCTGCCACGTTGTGTCTCTTTGTTTTCAGAGGTTGGTTTATTGGAATGCAAAACACTGTAAGCCCAATGGTCATAGACATAGCTGTAAATTTACTAAATCTTGGATTAAGTATTTACTTAGGTCTTTTTACGCCACTTGGGATTGTCGGAATAGCTATAGGAACCGTAATTGCTCAATATGGAGGTATATTATTGTGTTTATCTTTAATGTCAAAATTTTACAAGAAATTATTCCATTACTTTAACATCAAAAAAGACGTAAAGTTGAAATACATGAAAGATTTCTATATCATGAATACAAATCTTTTTATTCGATCTCTTGGTTTTATGGCAATTTATAGTGGGTTTACAGTTATTGCTGCAAAATATGGAGATCAAGAATTAGCCGTAAGCACGATTATTTTAAAACTTCTCCTCTTATTCTCATACTTTATTGATGGGTTTGCATATGCTGGCGAGGCTCTTACTGGGCGGTACATAGGAGCAAAAAATAAACCTGCATTGGTCAAAGCAGTAAAATTACTTTTTATTTGGGCATTGATAATTGGAACTATATCTACAGTAGCTTATGCTCTTTGGGGCGACTGGATGCTACGGACAATGACTACTGAAATATCTGTTATTAGTGCTGCACAACCATATTTACATTGGTTAATTCTTATGCCTTTAATTAGTTGTGCTGCTTTTATTTGGGATGGAATTTATGTAGGAGCTACCGCCTCTGTTGCAATACGAAACTGTATGATTATTGCTGCTATTGGCTTTTATGTTACATACTTCTTGTTAAAGTCAAAACTCGGAGTCGAAGCCCTTTATTACGCTTATTTTATGCACCTAATCATAAGAATGCTGCACCTTAGTATAGCCTCAAAAAAGAATATATTCGAGCGTATACAAGAATAATTATTACTTAGAATACGAAAAATCGCCAGGAATTATTCGACCTGTATAGGTTTTCAATTCTTTATCTAATTGTCGATATTTTCCACCTACACTTTTATCTAGCAATTCATAAAAAACTTTTGAATGATTTTTATGAACAACGTGGCAAAGTTCGTGAATAATTATAAAATCAATTAAATGTATAGGTAGTAATAATAACCTACAAGAAAGTACTATTTCATCCCTACTACTACCCGTCCCCCATTTTGTTTTTGCTCTTCCAATCTTAATGTTAGAATACTTTAAATCTAATGCTTTTGATAAATGTACTGCACGTGGAATAAGGATGTTTTGGGCTTCACTTTTCAGCAATTGCAATATATTTTCTCGTATGAAATTCTGTACTGAATCTTGGGTGAAATCAAGTGTTATTGGATTGTATTTAAAGATCAAATTACCTGATTTAATTTTGGCAGATAAAAAACTATCTGTGTCTGCAATAAAGGATACAGATGATTTACGGGTAATAAATTCAGAGTCTTTATCGAAAATATATTTTAAGTTTGTTTGTTTTTCTAAATTAGCAATTACCCAATCTTTATTTTTACATACAAAATTTAATGCTACCTTTTTTGTGACACCATAAGGAAGTGTCAGTAGAATCCCTTTTTCAGGATCTACCTTTAGTATCATTTTTTTTGCATTTACCTTTTGGGTAATGCTAATTTCTCCAATACCTTCGATATATTCTTTGAGCATTATTTTTTTACAAGTTTGCTTAACTGCTCGCAACTTGTATTTGTTACTTCAAAGAATGATTTTACAACTGCATTATATCTTTCTTTTACTTCCTTTCTTGATAAACCAGTTGTTGTTTTATTGATTTCTTCGAAAACTTCATTTCTTTTTGCAACAACATCATTGATTATTTTTGCAACATCTTCTGGATTGTATTGTTCGCTAAATTCAGCAAAGATTAAACAATCTGATATTACCTCTTCTGTCAACCAATTCAAGTCTTTTTTTAATATTCTTCTACTTGCCATTTTTTATATATTTATGTTAAAAATCTACTAATCAGCACAATTTATTCGACATAAAATTTTAATTTCGACCCAACATATATATTGGCTTTATTGCCCATGTTGTTCCATTTTTTTATTTCATCTATCGAACAATCATACTGCAAAGATAACTTATATAAATTATCTCCATCTTTTATTGTGTGATATATTATTTTGTCTCGATCTTTTCTTATTACTTTATGACTATAATCGTATTCTTTCAATTGTGTTGTATCGTCAATATTAACATCTATATTTATCTTATTCTCAGAATCTTCACTTGCAAGATTATTTGCGACCACTAAAGCTTTCTTTAAAATATCTTCATCATTTTCTTCAACTCCCTTCATTAAGTATTTACTTGTATACTCCTTAGGGATAACAAGTGCATGAAAATCATTATCTGCTGGAATATATGCGTGAGTATAAGTTGGGTTTAATGATTTAATATCTTCGAAATTCATACCCAAAAATAATGCAACATCTTTCAATCTTATTGGTCCTTGAACCATAAGAGTATCTATTTTCATTGCGTCGTAAAATACGCTATCTGGAAAAATATTGTGCTCAGCTTGATATTCCATCAAATATGTCATTGCAATAAAAGCTGGTACATAATTTTGCATTTGCTTTGTAAAATGTGGTCGCAATTCCCAATAAGTGTCTAAATCTGGATAACGAGCCATTGCTTTTGTTACTGTACCTGGGCCTCCATTATAAGCAACCATTGCAAGTTGCCAATCACCAAACATATTAAAAAGCTGTTTTAAATATTTGCATGCTGCCTCTGTAGATTTATAAACATCTCGTCTTTCGTCGATATATGAAGTGATATTAAGATCTAACACATTTGCTGTTGGTTTCATAATTTGCCATAATCCTACTGCTCCTGAAACTGAAACAGCATTTGGATCTAAGGCAGATTCTACTGCTGCTAGATACTTTAACTCTAATGGTAATCCATATCTAGATAGACACTCTTCAAAAATCGGAAAATAATATGCCGACTTACCCATAATTCGTTTTAATTTATCCTTATTTTTTAGCAAGTAAGCTTCTATATATTTCTGAACATGTTCGTTGTACTCTAAGTTAATAGGAGTTTTTTCACTTAATAAATGTATTCGTTTACTATAAACTTGTTCGCTATATTCTGGATATTTAATGTTTCTTATGCTATCTGGGATACTTGATGGATCGACCCACCAAATTGAAGCAGAATTATATATGCTATCCAAGGATGAACTTAATTTTTTCAAACTTATTTCCCTGCATTTATACTGTTCAATATCAAGAGTATCTCCACTATTTGCATTAGCAAATACGTTAAACGAGAAAATGAATAAAATAGGAATAATAATTCTCAACATAAGCTCTATTTTGAGTTACAAATTTCGCCATTATTCTACTATATTTCATATTTTTAATGTGCGTATTTTTTAACTTATAAATGTTAATTAATTACAAACATACCAATATTCTTCAATACACAAACGTTATTACTTTTACCTTACATAAAATGCATTCCAATATGAAGAAAAAAATTATACTTATCGTTAGTGTTATTTTTATCATTACAATAGCCCTTGTTACTTTCTTTTTCATGCATAAAGGCACTAATGAAACTAACTTAACTCCACATCATGCAATTCCTGATAATCCATCTTTTGTAATTGAAGTTAATACCCCTAGCAAGCTCAAAGAAGCTTTAAATACCGAGAAATCAATCCTATACAACTTTACCCAGTTATTCAATCTTAACAAAACTAATTTTATCTTGCAATATATTGATAGCATTCAAATCAGCGAAGATATAATTAGAGATAATAGTAAATTTATTCTCTCTTTTCATCCTGAAGGAGAAAATTCATTAACACATTTGATGGTTATTCCAACTAACAAAAATGAAAATATTCTTGATTCTATCAATTCAAAACTTGAAAAAATAGGACGAGTTAATTCGCGAAACTTTAAAAATATTACTCTATACGAATACAATAAAGATTCTAATGGATTGCCAGACATACACTACTTCTGCGATAAGGGACTTTTAGTTTTGAGTCTCTCTCAGAAAATGCTAGAAAATTCAGCTAACAAACTTTCAGAAGACTTTTCTATTTTTGAAAACAATAATGCCTTAAAACAATTACTTAATTCGGCTGGTCAAAACGAAGTCGCAAATTTTTATCTTAACCTAAGCGTTATGCCAAACATAATTCAAGAATATGTTACAGAAAACTTTACTCCAACAATTAAACACCTTAAAAATATCTCTGAGTGGACAGAGCTAGATCTGTCGATAAGCGATGATCGCATTACGCTTAATGGATTTAGTATAATCGAAGATAGCTCTGTAAATTTATATTCTATTCTAAATACACAGGCATCAAAAAACTTAAGTTCAATCAGTATTTTGCCAAACAGTACAGATTTTTATCTTAATATGGCAATGACAAATACTGAAAATTTTGATCTGGAATTAGATAAATATCTCGGAAAACTAGATGAAAAAGACACTAGAAACGCAAATATTGCGAATATCAAATCAAAGTACGGCGTTGACATTAAATCCACTTTCTATCCTATGATAAATAACGAAATATGTTTTGCCTTGATAAATACGACTAATAACAAGAAATTAAAAGAAAATGCCTACACTATTTTCGATGTAAAATCTCAATCAAACACGGCTTTAGAACTTGATAATCTCGTCGAAAAAATTTCGCAAAAAACAGGAAAAGACAAAACAAGTTATACGTCAGAATTACAAATAGATAACAATACAAAACTTAAGATCTATATTTTACCATTTATAAGAACTCCTGAGTTACTTTTTGGAAATTATTTTGAGATGTGCAATGGAAATTATGTATGCTGTATTGACAACTATATTGTGTTTGCAAACTCAAAACAAGCTTTACACCGATTTGCATACGATGTTGTTCTAAATAATACACTTAAAACGAGCATTGACCACAACAATTTTTTGGAAAATTTTTCTTCTGAATCTGGTATGCTCATCTATTTTGCAGCACACAATAGTACGAAAATTCTAAACGAAGTATTTAAAAATTCTAACATTACCCCAGAATTATTATCAAAGATTGGAAATATTGGATTTCAAGTAAATAAGAATCATGACATGCTATACAACAATCTTGTCATTCAAAAAAGCGACAATATATCTGTTGCTCCACAAACCACTTGGGAAAGTCGACTTGACGCGACAATTATTACAAAGCCAACAATTGTGACAAACCATAATAACAACTCAAAAGAAATTCTTATTCAAGACGAAGAAAATACCTTGTATTTACTCGGAAATAGCGGCCGTGAGATATGGAGAGTAAATATCAACGAAACTATTGAAAGTGAGATTTATCAAATTGACCTTTTCAAAAATGGGAAACTTCAATACTTGTTCTCGACAAAATCTAAAATCCATTTAATAGATAGACTAGGAAATTATGTAGAAAAATATCCTATTAAACTACGTTCTAATGCCACTGCACCGATGAATTTATTTGACTATGAAAAGGATAAAACATATAGGATTATTATCCCATGCGAGGATATGAAAGTATATCTATACGATGGAGAAGGTTCAATAATTAAAGGATGGACATTTGAAAATAGTGAAAATAAAGTTTCAAACGAAATTTCTCATTATAGAATTAAAGACGAAGATTTCATTGTTTTTAAAGATAAATACAAAGCATATTTTGTAAACAGAACAGGAGAGGCAAAACAAAATTTTCTAACAAAATTTGAATTTTCAGAAAACAATAAATTTTGGCTAGATACCAAAAATTCTGAAGCTCGATTTGTTACAACCGACAACAACGGCGTTCTTCGCTTTTTCTATCCAAATGGCAAGCAAGACTCTCTTCGTCTCGACAAGTTTAGCTCAAATCATTATTTTGCGCTAAAAGATATGAACAGCGATGGAACTAACGAGTATGTCTTTGTCGATTCTTCGCTCCTATCAATATACAACAGCGATAAAAAACTAGTTCTTTCACATGAACTAGAAAACAATATTTTATCTGAACCTGATTTTTATAGATTTCCTGATAACTCAACAAAAATCGGAATTACCTGCTCGTCAAGTGGAAAAATATATCTTATAAATTATGACGGATCGCTTTATAATGGATTCCCGCTTCAAGGTTTAACAAGATTTAGTATCGGCCAAATAGATGATAATTCTGATAAATTTAATCTAATTGTTGGAGGGCAAAATAATTTATTGTACAATTACAGTATTAGTAATAATTAATGCCAGTGCGAGAAAAAATTCATTATATCTTATACATACTTGGACTAACAACAATTGCGTTTTTTTTACCTCTATCTATTTATGTAACCAATGTTGCTATTTTCTTCATTGCGACAAATTATATAATTGAACTTAATTTTAAATCGAAGCTACAAAAGCTAAAATCGAATAAATCTATTCTCGTTTTTATTTCTATATTCCTAATTCATATTATATGGCTACTTAACACTAGCAACTTTGGATACGCCATAAACGATATAAAAATAAAATTACCTCTTTTGCTGATTCCTCTAATTATTGGAACAAGTAAGTCTCTAAGTAAGAATGGCTTTTTATTTGTCATACTATCTTTTATTTTTGGAGTTTTTACAAGTAGTGTCATTGGTATTAGTGTCAATTTTGATGAACTAATGACTAATAACGCATTCTCGCATAGAGATATTTCTATGTTTATTAGCCACATTAGGTTTTCACTAATGATATGTCTTTCTACTTTAATTATTCTTTATCTTATTTTCTCTAAAGTCATAAAAAAACTTCTTATTATCCCCGCAATATTATTAGTCGCTTGGTTTGTTTTATTTCTTCTTATTTCGCAAAGCTATACTGGTTTATTTGCCCTAATTATTGCTTTATTAATTATTCTTAGCATTTCAATATATAAAAGCCCTAATAAACGGCTGAAAATAACTTTCAGCATTTCATTAATAACTATTTGCACGTTGCTGGGATTATACACAAATTATATTCTAAATATTCTTTACGTTGCAGAAAATCCGAATAATATACAACTAGAATACACAAAGTCTGGAAATCCTTACTCTCACAATACAAATCCAAATATTATTGAAAATGGGAATCGGGTGTATATTAATGTCTGCGAAAAAGAATTGCGAGAAGAATGGAACAAGCACAGTAATATTTCGTACGACAGTTTAGATAATAAAGAGCAATATATAAAGCATACCCTTATCAGATATTTAACAAGCAAAGGCTTAAATAAGGACAAAGAAGGTGTTGCTCAGCTTTCTGAAGTTGACATTGATAACATAGAAGGCGGATTTACAAATTATAAATTCTCTTCAAACATAAATATCCATAAACGTATGTATGAAACTTTCTGGGAATTAGATACATATTTCAATGGAAAGACACCAAATGGTCATTCAATTGCTCAACGAATAGAATTTTTAAAATTAGGATTTCATATTATTTCAAATAAGTTTGCCTTAGGAGTAGGGACAGGTGATATTAACGACGAATACCAATCTGCATATATTGAAACCGACTCTAAACTTAAGCAAGAA
>CAYJBL010000045.1:3645-11543 GCA_964368115.1 uncultured Bacteroidales bacterium | reverse complement strand
AATTAAAAGATTTCAAACGAGTGTTTATAAATCCAAAAATTACTTTTAATGAAGATACAAAGGCTGCAATTGAAGAGGGGTGTTTGAGTGTGCCAGATATTAGAGAAAAAGTAAATAGATATGGAGAACTTACGATTGAATATTTAGATCGAGATTTTAATAAACAAGTTGAGGTTTTAGAAGATTATAAAGCAATCGTAACGCAGCACGAATTTGATCATTTAAATGGAATACTTTTTATAGATAAAATTTCACCAATAAGAAAAAGGTTTGTAAAAAATAAAGTTGACGGAATATCAAAAGGAAGAGTCAGGGCTTCATACAAAATAAAACATTAATTATGAAAACAATTTATACATTATTATTTACAATAATATTATCACTTTCATTAGCTTCATGTGTCAATAATAATACAACAATAGTTAAGGATGCAGATGCTCAAAAGACCATGATGGCAGAATTGGTAAAGGCAGAGCAAGATTTGTACAAAACTAAAGAAGTAGATCGAAGTAAGGCAGTATCAATGATAGATATGTATGTAGAATATTCTGATAAATATCCAGAAGATACAGTTTGTGGGGACTTACTATTTAAAGCAGCAGAGATTGCAATGAATTTTGAGCAACCAAATAACGCAATAAGATATTTGACGAAAATTGAAACTGATTATATTAATTATCGTAATTATGGTATGGTAATTTTTATGAAAGCATATGTTTTTGATAATTACGTAAATAATAAAGAGAAAGCAAAAGAATACTATTCGTTATTTATTGAAAAATACCCAGAGTATGAATATGCGGAAGATGCAAAATCGGCATTAATGTTTTTAGACATGAACGATGATCAACTGATAGAATTCTTTCAAGATATGAATAAAACCAAGTAAATGAATGGACTAATAGGGGGCATAAAAACTTATCCTTTTGTTAGGTTATTAATACCCTTAATAATAGGTATTGTTTTATCACTAAAAATAAACGTTCCTGATTTTTGGATTTACCTTATAGCTATTGTAAGTTTTATTGCTTTTACAATACTTCAATTTATTAGATCATATAGCCTGAATAAATATACAGGAATAGTCGTAAATATTTTTCTTGTAGCAGTTGGTGTAATAATTACAAATACGAAACAAGAAATTGTAGAAAATAGCACACTGACAGACTATAAAGGGTTTATAATAGGTGAGATATATGAAGATCCAAAGTTTAATGAAAAAACAGTTTCAGCAAAATTAGAAATTATTGCAATACGCGACAATGAAGATTGGTTGTCAACTTCTGGAAAGACCTTGTTATATATTGAAAGAAATGAACACTCAGAAAATCTATCTGTAGGTAATCAAATAATTTTTACTCCAAGTTTATCTGAAATTGAAAACTCAGGAAATCCAGAAGAATTTAATTATAAAAAATATTTAGCGTATAATTTCATTGAAAATACAGATTATTTGTCTGCTGAAGACTGGCAAATTATTGACAGTAGTGGTGGAAGAACTATGCAAACAAGAGCTCTAAGCATTAGGCAATTCCTGATTGAAAAATTAGAAGAAACAGGTATCTCAAATGATGAGCTAGCAGTTATTTCAGCTTTAGCTCTTGGGTATAAGAATGACCTAAGTGATGAATTAAGGCATAGTTACTCATCGTCGGGAGCAATGCATATTCTCGCAGTTTCTGGTTTGCATGTGGGTATAATTTATGGAATACTTGTATTTATATTTTCCTTTATTAAAAACCGAAAATATGCGTGGTTTAAAACACTAATCATAATTTGTTTTATATGGTTTTATGCCTTGCTTACAGGATTATCTCCATCAGTCTCAAGAGCTGCTTTGATGTTTAGTATTATAGCATTATCAAAACTTCAAAATCGAAATTCAAGTTCACTAAATGCAGTTGTAGTATCAGCATTTATACTACTACTTATCAATCCATATAATATTACGAATATAGGCTTTCAACTTTCATATATCGCTGTAATAGGCATAATTATGTTGTTTGAGCCTATATATGCTATGTTAGAGGTGAAAAATAAATTTTTAGATAAAATATGGTCGCTAACAGCTGTTTCTATTGCAGCGCAGATTGCAACAGCACCCATAGCAATATATTATTTTCATCAATTTAGCAATTATTTTTTGCTTACAAATTACATTTTAATTCCATTGTCCACAATTGCAATATGGGTATGTATTGCTATATTTTTATTTTCATGGCTTCCATTTGTTACAAATATTCTATCAGAAGTATTAGTTTTTGTAATTAAAGCGATGAATAGTTCTGCTACATTTATAGAATCTCTACCATTTTCTGTTTTTTCTGATGTTTATATAAATGCAAGCCAACTTGTATTTTTAATAATTAGCGTAATATTCATATTTGTATTTTTCTTTTCATCGAAAAGGTATGTGCATTTATTTTATGCGATTTTAGGTTTTATAGGTTTTATTACAATAGGCGTGCTGCATGAATATAAAAATAAAGATCAACAATTTTTTATTGTTTATAATCTAAATAACGTAAGTGCTGTCAATATAATCGATAGGTACGACAATATATTATTTACTAATATTGACGAAGCACAAAAAAAGAACATTTCTTTTTCGGCAAAAAATAATTGGCTAAAACTTGGGGTGCAAACAGAGAAATATATAAATCCGAATTACAAAAAAGATAATATATTAAGTACATTAGTAAAAAAAGATAATGATAATGTATTTGTGAAGCATGGTTTTGTCGGATTTAATGACTATAAATTTGTGATAATCAATGAAAATTATAGACCATTGGTGAAGGAATTAGAAAATAAAATAGAGTTAGACTGTGTTGTCCTTAGTGGCAATGCACCTATAAATTTATCTGATTTGAATAATATTTTTTCGTTTGATAAAATAATAATTGATGGTTCGAATAAAAATTATGTTGTAAATAATTGGATGCAGCAGAATACAGAATATAACTTTAGCATCCACAATACTAAAACTGATGGGGCTTATGTTTTAAACTTATGATTTTGGTTCTTATAAAAATAGCCCAACGAAATTACTTTCATTGAGCTATTGGTTCTGTTTTCGAGTTATTATTTTATTATTTTTGTGGTGTATCTATTATTTCCATAGTAAGCAGAAACTATATATGCGCCATTTGGAAGAGTGTTAATATTTAGTTCTTTAGATTTACTATTTATGTTTGTATGAAGAATTTCGCTTCCCATAATATTGTGAATTTTAATAAAATCAATATTTATATTTGAATTTAAATAAATAAATCCATTAGGATTGTAATTTAACTGAATTTCTGCTAGTTCGTTTGTATTCACCATTGAAGATCCGACATTAACTGTAATTTGTTCTGTTAGGCTTGTACCAACTGCATCTGTAACAGTAACTGTCCATGTTGTTGTCTCTTCTGGGGTTGCAATTGCAGATTGAGAATTATAATTGTCCAAACCTAGTTCAGAACTCCAAGTAAATGTATACGGTTGAACGCCTCCTTTTGCAAATACTATTAGTTCGGCAGGAGTGTTATCATAAATAATGTAAGTATCTTTTGCTTCAATTTCAAAATTAGGAACTTCGTTAGGAATTTCTGCTCCTATATTATCTAGGCAAAAATACGAAGGAACATTTAAACCGTAGTCGCCACTATCGCTAGAGAGTAAAATAAAATTAAGACTATCCATATTTTCTGCCCATGCCATATCTATGTATGTCCACTCTGTAAGACTAAATCCATTATTCGGATCTGAATATCTATAGTCTGCAAGAATAATGTCTTTGGTTTTAGAGCTTAAATCCGATGTGTTATGTGCAGAAATTCTTAATTTCAACCAATGTTTGTTTTCTTTAAAATCACCAGCTGCAATATATAGATTTGTTTGTGCACTTAACGAAACGTTCAGACCTAAAATAGTATTTGGTGCTGTTTCTGTATCAATTTTTGCGATTACGGGTATTGGATCGTATGAGCCTGTCCAATCCGACGCAACATAGGCAATAGCATAATTGTCTGAATTGTTGGCTCCTGAGCCACTTGCAGACGAATAATTTTCATACGAATTGGTTTGAGTATCTGTTTCATTTGTATATGCAAAACCACTCCATGATGCATAGGTATTGTCGAAAGTGTTGTAAAATGTTATAAACTTACTTGTAAACGAACCGCTATTATCGCTACCATTCCAGTGCGATTCTGGCTCTATAGTTAAATCCTCGAAATCTACCATGTTTTGAGCCGTCATAACAGATGCAATACCGATTATTGCCGCTAGCATAAAAAGTTTAATTTTTGTCATATCCTTTAAATTTTAAAATTAATAATTCAATAAATAAAACTTGTAAACTATGGGATAAACAGATTAAAATCTAAATATGTTACTTTTATTCCCGAAAGTTCACAAATATTGCTAAAGGTAGGTTTTCTGACTTTTCCTGTTTCCGACACCTTCCCACTCATTTTGAGTTAGAGCAGTGGTTATTGTCGAAAATCGTTTTACTATTTTAATAGTAAGGAATTACAGCAGCGGGTACTGTGCATGATTCTCACATGCTTCCCTTAAATTTCGTATTACACGAAAATCCTTTCAACACCGCAAAGGTATATATTAATTTTTACTACAATAAATATATTAGAAATATTTTGTGTAACTTTAGTGTTTTATTGTAAATAGGTTTGCTTAATATGGATAAGATGATTTGTGTATTTAGTAGTTCAAGTGACAATTTGGAGAAGAAATATTATGACTTAGCAGAAAGTTTGGGCGTTGAGATGGGAAAAAATTCATATGATTTAATTCATGGTGCAGGAATAGTTGGATTGATGGGAACTTTGATGAGAAGTGTATATGAATCTAATTGTAAAGTGACTGGTGTAGTACCTGAAAAGCTAAACAAGGGGAGTATTGTAAATGATAAATTACAAAAATTAGTAGTTACAGCAGATATGAAAGATAGAAAGGAGTATATGCGTGCGCATGCATCAGCTTTTATTGCTTTACCTGGCGGATTTGGTACTTTAGAAGAAATCCTTGAGGTTATAACATTAAAACAGCTACAATATCATAATAAGCCAATAGTAATAATCAATTATAATGGATTTTATGATAATTTATTGGCTTTATTTGAAACTTTCTATCAGCAACAATTTGCAAATAAAGTATATCAAAAATTATACTATGTATGTGATAATCCGAAAGATGCAATAGATTATATAAAAAACTATAAGGCAATAGAAATACATGATAAATATTTGAATGATTGATAAATATGAGGTAAATATGAAAAATCCTTTCCCTAAAGAAATATATTTAGAACGAACTAATTATAGAGAAACAGATATTCGAGGAGATTTTTTTCGTGATCAAACTGCTATAATACATTCTGAAGCATTTAGGAGGTTGAAGCGTAAAACGCAAGTATTCTTTGCTCCACAGAATGACCATATTTGCACACGAATAGAGCATGTTTTACATGTTGCAACAATCGCAGCTACAATATGTAAGGGGCTAAATCAATATTCATGGGATTTGGATATTGATATGGCTTACTGTATTGGCTTAGGGCATGATCTCGGTCATACTCCTTTTGGCCATGCTGGTGAGTACGCTTTAAATGATATTTTAGGGTGCAATAATGCTTTTGTACATGAAATTAATTCGTATCGTCAAGTAGAATTTCTTGCAAATATGGGAGCTGGACTTAACTTATGTTACGGTGTAAAGGATGGAATTATTTGCCATAATGGAGAAAAAGACGAACAGTATTTAAAACCTAGTTTAGAATTAAAAGATTTAAACAAAGTAGTTAATCGTCAAGTGATCCCTAATTCGTACGAGGCTTGTATTATGAGATTTGCAGACAAAATTGCGTATCTTGGCAGAGATCTAGAGGATGCATTGCTAGTAGGTTTTATTTCAAATTCAGATATTCCAGAAAATGTGAGAAATACAATTGGAGATAGAAATGACGCGATAATTAATAATCTAGTACTTGATATGATTGAAAATTCAAAGGATATTGATGTTATTGGCTTTTCAGATAAAATATATGAATCGCTTACAAATTTGAAATATTTTAATTACAAGCATATTTATGAACATAAAACATTGTTAGAGTATAATAGATTTTGTAAGAATATAGTAGTTAAGTTATTCGATTATATTTCGGAACTACTAGATAAAAATAAATACGATATCGAGAAGATTTCGTTATCAAAAAATAAATTGGACAGAGACTTTGGTGAGTATATTGAAAAAATGAGATGGTTTTATATGAAAAATCGAGAATCTGATTTGCAAATTGTAATTGATTTTATTTCAGGAATGACAGATAATTATGCATTAAATTCTTACGAACAAATAACAAACGAAAAACCTAAATTTAATTTTTAGTGCAAGATTCATTAATACAAATATTGAGATTGGAATTTCAGCGCAATTGTGAAATAGATATTTTAGGAATTCTTTCAGATAGTCTGAAAGATGTAGATAAGTTGCTGCAAAAAAGAATAATTGCTGCAAGTATAGAATTGTTCCAGAATGCAGAAATACATTGTAAAAATAAAGCGGAATTTTGTATATATCAATCATCGCGATATATATGTGTAGAGATAAAGCAGCAACTTTCAGTTTCTATGCTTGCAAATTTAGAATCAAAGATTAAAAAGTTAAATGAAATAGAAATGGAGGACTTAAAAATTATGTATAGAAATAATTTAATAAGAATTTTGCCAAGTAATCATAGTAGAGGAAATGGTTTAATATTGTGTAGATTAAAGTCTTCAAATAAAATAAATATAAGAAAAATAGATAATGTATTAGTTATGACGCTAAAATTTGAGTTATGAAACGAACATGAAAAATACTCATTGTATATTTCACACAATGCAATGATATTTTTCATCGAGAGTTCCATACGACCTATGAAATAATAATAAAAAAGAACGTATGAAAGAAGAATTTTTATGCTACATTTTCAAAAACAAGCTATGGAATAAAAACTGCCTTCAAACTGTTGATGGGAGGAAAATCGAAATTATTGATACTGGCGTAAGAAATCACGACTCTGGTCCAGATTTTTTTAATTCCAAAGTTAAAATCGATAATATTCTTTGGATTGGAAATGTTGAAATTCATATTAAAGCCTCAGATTGGAAGAGACATAAACACGATACAAATTTAGCATATTCAAATGTTGTATTACATATCGTGTACGATTACGATATGCGAATAAATTATCCGAATGGCAATGAAATTCCTGTGTGGGCAATAAAATTCCCCCACGCTTTATACAACAGATATATAGATTTTATTAATACCGACAAAGAAATTCCTTGTGCAGAATATTTTGAACTTTATGACCGTCAACGCTTAGGCTTTGAACTAGAAAGTCTAGGGATAGAGCGATTACAAACAAAATTAGAAACAATAGAGTCTATATTAAAGAAAACAAATGGCGATTGGGAAACAACATTCTACATAAATTTAGCATATAGTTTCGGCTTTGGAATCAATTCTTTTGCATTTGAAAGCCTTGCTATTGCAACTCCTTTAAGTATTTTACGTAAAAATCAAACAAGTTTAAAAACTATCGAAGCTATACTTTTTGGACAATCTGGGTTATTACCAGAAGTAGCAAATCCTGACACTTATGTTGTCGAGTTACAAAAAGAATATATATTTCAACAAAAAAAGTATAATCTCAATCCTATTCTTGTTCAGACTTGGAAGAAATCAAAACTTCGACCATCAAATTTCCCAAGCGTTCGTATTGCTCAGTTTGCCGCACTGATGACTAATTTTGAAGCTCTTTTTTCCAAAATAATCGCAAAACAAAATGTTAAGGAAATTCAAAATGAGATTAACATAAAAGTTTCTGATTATTGGGAGACTCACTA